>CALGIR010000202.1 GCA_937915475.1 uncultured Bacteroidales bacterium | reverse complement strand
TTCCGCTTTCAAGAAAAGAAAGTAAGTGGGGACTGGGGCAAAGCCCCGGGTATTAGATATGGATGATTTACCAGTAAAAGTAAGGTTCCTGTATTGAACATACAATAAAAGTAAAAGCCGAGATTTAGCCCCGGCTTTTCTTAATCAAATATCGTTGGTGTACTTAATTCAATATCAACCAATAATCGCTAAAAACCCTACCTTAGTTTTGTTGCCACAACAACGGTTTTCTTATACCGCTTCACATTCCCCTTCAGGTCGAAAGCCTCAATAAAAATTACGTAGGCACCCATTGATGCCCTTCTCCCTGCATCATCCGCCCCATCCCACTGGATGCTTCCCGAGGTACCCAGTAGCATATTCGAAGCAATGCGCTTTATCTTTCTACCCCTCGAATCGAAAACCACGATGCTGGCAAGGTAACCGCTCTCGGGCAATTCGTAGTTTATCAGCAATATATCCTCAAAACCATCACCATCGGGCGAAAATACCTGATGCGATAGGCTAAAACTATCGTCACCCTTAATGGCATCGGTAAACTGAGAGTTTTTTGCTGTTGGAGTTGCAAAACCTGCCGTTTGCGCTGCCGATTGCCAACTCGATTCCTCGTTGCTTGGCAAGTTGGGGTTTAGCCTCTCCAACGAAATTCCCTTAACATCGGAGAGCAAAGTGTTATGCATCCCATTATCGTAGTAAAACTCATCAATCACCTCACTACCCTGGTTAATAAGTACAACATAACCGTTGTCGTTGGGATATGCCGGCAGCTTGCTCAGCCACACCATGGCGTTTGGATTTTCGATATAGTAAAATTGGCTTACCAGCGATGGGTTTTCGGTTAAAACAGCGTACTCACCAGGCATTAGCAACCAAGCACTATCGGAGGCTGCATAATTCTCGTTAAGCGCCAATGTTGTTTTGTTCCTGTTGGCTATCCGCATTGTTTTAAGATTAACTGGTTTATCGGAGTTGTTGAACAGTTCAACAAAGTCAACGCCCCCAGAATAGGGATTAAACAGTACCTCATTTATCACTATATCACCTGCAATGGGAGTTTGGGGTATGGCAATATTTCGGCAACTTTCAACGATGGGGTTTCCAGAGAAATCGGTAATATCGTCGGTAAAGCATAAGTCGTATATCTGACCTACAGCCATTGCCGAACCTAGCGTAAGTTCAACCCTATTGTACTTTGGGCCAGCTGTAGTTAACCAAACCGGATTGCCTATCCCGTTGCTAAGCATATAAGCCTTAGGTATTGTAATGGATAGGCTATCCATTACTTCAGAAAAGGCTACCGCAATGTGAGTAGCATCTAGTACCTCCACCCCAACAACTCTGGGCGGAGTAATATCGGGATTGCTTGCCTGCACAGAGTTAGCCCTACCTGGCGTTCCGCCTGAGGGGTCGTTTGTTGCTATCCAATTTACGGCACCCTCTACCAAATTTTCCGAATCTATTCGCTCAAGTGAATATCCTCCTGCCTTTTTAGTATCATCCTTATACCACTTATCGGAATACTCTACCCACGATATTAGATTTCCGCTATTATCGTAAACTCCCAAAAACATGCCCCCTACCAAAAGAGCTGGAAATGATTGTACACCTATGGCATTACCATACTGACTCATTGCAGCCTGTCCATTTGTTCCTGAAAGGATAAGGTATCCGTTTGGCTCAATAATTCCATTGGTAATGGTGGCAATGTTGGTATTGCCCCTAACCTTCCAGCCTGCCAGCGAAATGCTCGATGAGGTTCTGTTGTAAAGTTCAATATACTCAATGCTAGGCA
>CALGIR010000201.1 GCA_937915475.1 uncultured Bacteroidales bacterium | reverse complement strand
GGATGAGGTAAAGCTTATCGATTTGAAAACGCTAAGAACATCTACTATAACCAAGGCTGAATTATGGGGGTTTGGTAGTTCAACTCCTCGTTTTTCGCCTGATGATAGGTATATAGCCTACACAACCTATAGTAATTTTGAGAGTGATATTATGGTTTTTGATTTAGAAACCAAATTGACTTATACCATTACGAATACAGGCGTTTCGGAGATTAACCCTTACTGGTCGGCAAATGGGAAGTACATCTATTTTACATCCGATAGGTTTACCCCAAGTTACCCTAAAGGCATAAAAAATAGTACCATTTACCGCATTCCTCTGCATCGTTTTACTGAGAATCTCAAAGGTAAAGAGTTTGATAACCTATTCGTTAAATCAGAAAAGGACACTGTGCCTATTGTAACACTTGATATGCAAGATTTAATTGACCGCTGGGAACCAATCCGTGTTCCTGGTGGACAGCAGTACTTACCTTATTTGGTCAACTCAAAAACCGAAACATTAATGTTGTTCACATCAACGCACGATAAGGGGGAGTTGGCACTTTGGCAAATGGAGAGCAAACCATTTGAGAAACCGAAATTTTCGAGATTATCCAACTTTGAATTACGGAGCGAGTTTCAGGTATCTGAGAATAGTAAGGGATTGTTTGTACTTGCCAATGGTAATATATATAGGTATGATAAAAAGAAGAAAAGCCTTGAGGCAATTGAAATAAACCACTCATTTAGCCGTACACTTAGCGATGAGTTTAGCCAAATGTTTTACGAAACATGGGCAACTTTAGACGAAAATTTTTACGATGAGAATTTCCATGGCATAAATTGGGAAGAGAAGCGGGATTACTATGCTGGGTTTCTGGTTGATATTCGGCATCGCGACAATTTACGGGAGTTACTAAACGATATGCTGGGTGAATTAAATGCATCGCACATGGGCTTTCGCTCCAAGGGTGATGAGGAAAAATCATTCTATAATGTATTTACTGCATCGTTAGGTGTTGCTTTTTATAATGAAAATCCATACAAAATTGAAAGGATCCTCCGAAATTCGAATCTAGATTTAACAAATCCAATTCTTAAAGCAGGTGATATTATTACTGCTGTTAATGGTGTTGCTGTAAGCCCTTTGGTTAACCGCGAGTTTTATTTCTCACACCCCATAAGGTTAAACGAATTTAGTTTGACTATTAAACGTGAGGGAGTAGAAATTAAAGTAAATGTTCCTATCCATACAACAGAGGAGATTTCTGGTTTGCTGTACGATGAGTGGATTACTAGAAACAAGGAGTATGTTAATAAAAAATCCAATGGGCAAGCGGCATACGTACACATGAAGGATATGTCAACCAAGTCGTATGAGCAGTTTGTAATTGATATGACCACCTATGCTAATAATGCAGATGCCTTGGTCCTTGATTTAAGGTATAATCGTGGTGGTAATGTTCATGATGATGTGCTTAGTTTCCTGTCGCAAAAGCCATATCTAAACTGGAAGTATCGAGAAGGGATGCTCTCCCCTCAGCCTAATTTTGCACCATCTGCCAAACCAATGATTTTGGTGATGAATGAGCATAGTCTTAGCGATGCAGAGATGACTGCAGCAGGTTTTCGTGAATTAGGCCTTGGCAAACTACTAGGGACAGAGACTTATCGATGGATAATTTTCACTTCAGGTAAATTGTTAGTTGATGGATCGTTTGTTCGGATACCTGCTTGGGGATGCTATACCCTTAGTGGTGATAATCTTGAGTTAACTGGCGTTAGCCCCGACATCTATGTTAACACATCGTTTAGGGATAGAGTTAAAGAAAATGATCCTCAACTCGATAGAGCCATTGAGGAGGTTATGAAAGATTTGATGAATCGCAAGTAGCAGTATTAATTCTTCGGCTATACGTAGTTTTCAATCCTTGTTTTATTGACTTTGTTTTTTATGCAAGTGTAGCTGGCAGTACGATACGATTAGAGATTGCTGTTTAGTTGCGACAAAGTCAGGAGTCTTAGCCGAACTAGGAATAGAATGCAGGTAAAATGACAGCAATACAATAACCAAAAGTCCCGCATGGAGGACATGTTATTTTATCCGTTAACAAAGATTAAAGCCTTGTAATCTTTAACATAGATTCACTACAGGAGGTTACTTCTTTAGTAGTAGAGTCAATACGGTTAATCCATAATCAGGACTATTTAGCAATTAGAATTTTGAAGTATGAGCAGCAACGATAAAAACTAATTGCAGCGCAGTATAAAAAAGTTTAATTTTGGCGAAAATTGAAGATGGTTGAAAGTTGAAAAGATTAATATATGAAGAGATTGCTAATTGTTTTAGTGTTTTTGTTTTTTACAGTTATTACTTTTTCGCAAAATGAACATAAGAGTATATATAGCGGAGGAATGTTGATTGTTCAGCCTGGATTTGTTACCACGGAAAACAGCCATCAACAAATTAGGAGCGGAAATATTGGGATAGGGGGTATTCTCAGGTTCTATTTTCACGAATATTTTACTGCCGGAATTTATGGGGGTACGCAAAAAACTAATTATAATTCGGCCAACTCAAAGAACTCATACATTAATCTTGGATACGGTGGTCCGTTTGTAGGATTTAGCCATCAAATCGAAAAGTTTCGTTATACAGTATCGGCATTTGTTGGTATGGGCGCAATTAAAAATCTGCATATCGAAAGTCAAAGCAATAATTTAATTTCAGAAGCCTACTTGTATAAAAACTCTATTTTGGTTTTATCACCAATCCTAAGTCTCGATTATGCGTTGAGTCAAAGATTATCGTTAACGTTTCAGGCAGTGTGTTTAACCGCAAAAGTTAATAATGATAAATCATTTTATAACCCTGCTTTACAGATAGGAATTCTGTTTAATCGCTAAAGTTTTAACAGTAGTCTAATTTTTGTTGCAAGCGAAAAGTCTATTGCTGCTGCACGACTCCCGTGTATTAGCCCCATAAATCATCGGACTAAGTTATAGATAAAAATCTGTAATTTT
>CALGIR010000200.1 GCA_937915475.1 uncultured Bacteroidales bacterium | reverse complement strand
CCAATGAGCCGGAAAATGAAAACAATGATGGCTATACAGCACAGTTTGCTGCTCTGGGTCCGAATCCAAATGGGCAAAGTAGTCGGTTCTGCGATACATAGAGTTTGAAAGGGCTAGGGAAAGGAAGCCTGAGTATTTTTCTTCAACATATTCAGCCTGAGTAAAAATTCCTTGCCACATTGTCTCGCCCATATCATGGTAGTTAACAATATCACCTTTATAGAGGGGAGTTGATGTTGGCCGGTTGATATTGCTTGAGTTGATAAAGTACTTCCCACCCAAAAGGTCGTCAATTTCATAAAAATGGTAGCCTCTGTAGTAGCGTAGGTCTAAACCGCCCGTAATTTTTAGTGCATCAATATCAGTATTAAATGTGGAGAGTACGCCATACCAATCGTGTGAGTTAACAGCATTGGCCATTACTACCTCCGAACCGTTCATCGAGAGTTTATTCTGTTCCATTACCCAATCAAAATCGAGGTATCCATCGGGGGTTAACTTAGTGTCTCCGGTGGGTTTTCCGTCAGTGGAGTTATAGCGCAGCCATCCAGTTTGGTTTCCATAGGTTCGGCGCCCACCGCCCTTCGACATTGATAAGTAGAATGAGGTGGATAAGGAGGTATTCTGATTTATAGAGTAAAAGTGGTTTAGCGATACCTGGGGCTTATGGTAGTAGTTATAGGCTGTTGTGTAAACTTCACCATTGCGATAGCCCAAGTCGGGGTTGTACCGAGGACCATCGGGGTGGTCTCTAAAGTTTTGTATAATCTGTCGGCTAAACCTTTGGTTGTGCCACTGTGGTGCCCCAAATGCTGTGAGCGAAAGGGAGTGCTTTTCGTTTATACGTTTTGCTATATTGGCAAAGTACGACCAACCCTCATAGGCAGCACCCTTAATATATCCATCGCCAACGGTTTGGCTACCCGATAGGGTAATTGCCCAATTATTATCGAGCATACCCGTTGAAACGGTAAACGATTTTTTATTGTAGCCATCGTTACCAATACCGTACGATACTGACCCGCCCTTTTGAGCCTCGGTTGAGTTGGTAACAATATTGATTGTGCCTCCAACAGAACTTAGCGCAAGCCTTGAGGCACCAAGTCCGCGCTGTACCTGCATGGTGCGAGTTACATCGCTAAGACCAGCCCAGTTGCTCCAGTATACCCTTCCGCTCTCCATATCATTAATCGGAACCCCATTGATAAGAACGCCAATGTTGTTCGAGTCGAATCCGCGAAGGTTTATCCTACCATCGCCAAAACCACCGCTACTTTTGGTAGCATAAACGCTGGGTGTCGATTTAAGTATTTCAGGAAACTCTTGAGTTCCAAGTTTTTCAACAATAACTTCGGCCTTAATGGTTGAAACGGCAACAGGGGTTTGCCTATCACGTGCAATGGACGATACTATCATTATTTCTTCAAGGCCTATTGATTCTGGCTCAAGTAGTATCTTGCCCAGGTTTACCTCATTGTTAATATCCATTACTTTTTCCACACTCGCATAACCAATAAAGGCGATAATGATTTTTTGTTTTCCTGAAGGTACGCGAAGTGTGAACGACCCGTCGAGTGATGCTGCTGTACCAATTGTTGTGCCTTCAACCGTAATGGTAGCCGCAATTAGTGGGTCTCCAGTACTGGCATCAATAACAACTCCCTTAACAACTCCTTGTGCAAAGCCGAATCCAAGGATACCGATAAGGAGCATTAGGGTTAGAATTGATTTGATTAGTTTTTGGTTCATAAAATGCATGTTTTATTAGTGATTACTATATTCTGATATCTCTCTCCTAAGTTATTTGGCAGACAGCCAGTTACTTAATGCGGGAAAACCTAAAAATAAATTTAGGAAAATGGATTACAAGTTAGTACTCTCATTTAAATTAAGCAAGAATTGTTAAAGTTTATTAAATAATTCGTACAAGTGGAGTCTGTGAGGGAGTTAAAAGAGGTTCAATAGCGTTTTGTATTGATAAAGGTTGGGGTTGGAGTTATTTTGATATACCAACCAAATAGGATAGTGTTATTGCGGTTGTTAAACCCAAAAATACGCAAAGATGATCGGATACGCTCATAATTTTCTTATTACTACTCAAGGTTTGACTTTGAGTTAAGCCTTGAGTAAAAGTCTTTTAGGGCTAAAAACATTGAAGCAACCTTTTGAGTTAAGCCTTGAGAAAAGTGGTTTTGGCAAAAGCCCGAAGGGCTGATATTAACGGAACTCAACTTTTACCCATATAACGTTATGGAAGTATAAAAAACCGCCCTGTGATTTCACAGGGCGGTTTAAATTAAGCTGAATATAAGTTTAAAAGATTAACCTAAGGCCAAGTAGAGCACCCCAGGTAGTGCCATTGATTTAGTAATCAGAAAATATACCTTGCTCCAATTTGGAGTAACCAAGCTTGACTATAGTTATAGTAAGTTGAGTAAGTTTCTTTTAAGAAATTATCATCAGCATCTTTAACCATTGAGAAACTAGGTGTTCTGTCAGCATCCATACCTTCGTATGTAAGAATTTGACCATTATTGCTGGAAGACATGTTTTTGAAAACACCCCATTTATTATTAATTAAGTTTCCAAAATTAATGAAGTCGAGTGTGAGCTGTATGGTGTTTTTATTTCCGCTAATGTTTACACTGAAGTCTTGAGTGAAGCGCAAATCGAAACGGTGAGCCCAAGGTGCTCTTGCAGCATAAGCTTCTGCGTACTTCCCTTTGTTATTGCTCAAATATTTATCTTGTTCAACAAAAGCAAAGAATGCGTTCTCATCGGCGGAGCTAATGAAATTGATTTCCCCCTTTTCCTTGGGGATGTATATAAGATCCGATGCCATACCATCGCCATTCATATCATTTGTATAGGTAAAGCTGTTTCCATAAGGAGAAAACCCTGAGTAGAACAGGTTAATTGAAGTGGCCATATGATTTTTTGCGTATGGAATTCTGTATGACGCGGATGCAATTAGCTTTGAAGGAACAACAAACTGTGAACGCTGAA
>CALGIR010000199.1 GCA_937915475.1 uncultured Bacteroidales bacterium | reverse complement strand
GGCATAACTACCGATTTGACCCAAGAATTGAGGCTGAGGGTAAAAATCCTTTCCAACTCGATTCTAAAGCGCCAGATTGGAGCAAATTCCAAGATTTCCTAAAGAGCGAGGTTCGCTACACATCTCTTCAAAAATCATTCCCCGAGCAGGCTGCTGAACTATTCAAAGCTGCAGAAGAGAGCGCAAAATGGAGATACAACTCCTACTTACGACTTGCTGCAATGGAGTACTCAAAATAATCATTCAATACTATCTTTAAAAAAGGTGCCGAATTCGGCACCTTTTTTTTATGCTTTGCAATATCCTTTGTAAATTGCATCATAGTAAATCCAAAAAAGCACACCAAAGAGCCATTTATCAGCATACTATGAGAACAATTTTAAATTGTTTATTTCTGTTAGCATTTAGTTGCTCTTTGGGGTACAGCCAAACACTAAAACCTACTCCTGTTTTTAAAAACTTTACAGCTGACGATGGAATGCCGTCCAACGAGGTGTACCACATTATTCAAGATTCGTTGGGATATATATGGATTGCAACTGATAATGGGGTTAGCCGTTACAATGGTTACACATTTAAGAACTATGGCATAGAGGAT
This sequence comes from uncultured Bacteroidales bacterium, assembly GCA_937915475.1. Taxonomy (GTDB): domain Bacteria; phylum Bacteroidota; class Bacteroidia; order Bacteroidales; family Tenuifilaceae; genus Perlabentimonas. The sequence goes on along the minus strand of CALGIR010000199.1, from coordinate 6,159 downwards.
GGCTTGATTGAAACTGCAATCCATGAAATTTATATCGATTACAAAGGGCGCTATTGGTTTATTGGCAATTCGGGTCGGTTGACCTACATGGAAAATGGTGTTATTAAACCCTATGAATTTAATTATCGAATAAACAATTATGTAGCAAAATCGAGAGGAACAACCAAAAATTCATTCTATGTCGATTCGCTGAATACAGTTTATCTGTCACTTAAAAACTTTGGCCGTTTAACAATTAGCTCCGAAGGAATTGTTAAAGAATTACTAACAACTGAATATAATTGCGATGCTCTTATTGAAGAGATAGATGATGGGGTTACGATAATTTCAACCTCGCAAAACAGTAATCCCAATCCTATAGTATTTAAAACCCCTGAAAGAACTTTTACAATTAGCTCACCAAAAATAAGTTCGATTAAAAGGTCTCCTTTTTATATGTATTTTATAAAGCATGACAAGAACCTGTACACGCTAAGTACAAAGGGAAACCTGTTCAGGCTTGAGAATGGAGAAATTACAAAATCTGTATCCCTAGGAAAGGAGATTATCTGGGCAAGCATAGATGACGGAAATAATCTTTGGGCAGCGCCCATCGAGGGTGGAATTCACATGTTTGAAAAGAGTGATTTTTGGAGTGGAGCCAAGCATACTTTTCTTCAGGGTAAAATTGTAACCTCAGCTATTCGCGATTTTGAGGGCGGCTGCTGGTTTTCAACTCTTTCAAATGGAATCTTCTACTGCCCAAACATTGAAATGCTTGTCTACAGTCAAGATCAGGGATTACCTAGCAATTATATTACCAGTGTTTTTGTTAACAAACAAGGAGTTTTTACTGGAGATGACTTGGGAATGGTAGTAAGAATTAACAAAAATATGATTCAATCATACGATATTGAATCGCTATATAAAGGGAACTCGCCCATAAGGTTTATTGGCATAGACTCTACTGACAGAACACTGTGGATAGGTTCAGTTAGCCATTTACAGAGCATTAACAATGGAGTGATAAAAAGGTATCCACATACCAAAAATCAGACCCTATCGAGTAGCTACCCAAGACAAATGATAAAGTCTGCTGATGGCGAATACTGGATTGCCAGCAGCTGGGGAATCCGCAAATTCAATGGCAAAGAGTTTACATACAACTCTAAGGAAGAGAACGAATTTTCAGGGATGGTTTACACGGTTTATCAGGATAGTTCTAACGTTCTTTGGATGGCTACAACCAACGGTATATGGCAATACAGAAATGGTTCATTCCTATATCTAGGTGATGAAAATATTCTGTTTTCCCAACCTGCAAACCACATAACAGCCTTTAACGATAGAATGCTAATTGCATCGAAGGGGCTTGGGCTAATCATCATAAGGGATAATAAAATTCATGCTATAACCCAAAAAGAAGGGCTGCTAAGCAATTATATCAATAAAATTGCAATGGATAGCACAACCCTATGGTTAGCCACTAAAAATGGAATATCCTCGGTTACATTCGATAAATACAACAATCCAATAATTAAAAATATTGATGTTTCTGCGGGATTACCCACAAATGTGATTAACGATATATGCTCGTATGGCAATAAAATTTACGCCGCCACCCCAAAAGGGTTATGTGTTTTTGAGAAGGAACAGACCAATCCTAAACCAATTAAATCTAAAACCCTTATTACAGGGATAAAGATTAACGGTAAGGAGATGCACACTATGCAACCGAACCCTACCCTTGAATACTCCGAGAACTACTTAACATTCGACTTTGTTGGGTTTAGCTATCGTAAAATGGGAAACATTAATTATCAGTATCGACTTTTAGGAGTAGATTCTACCTGGGTAAATACGGTCTCAACCACTTCAACATACACTGGTCTGAACCCCAAAACATATACCTTTCAGGTAAGAGCGCAATGCCCTGATGTCTGTTGGTGTACACCTGCTGAATTTTCGTTTACCATACTGCCCCCATTCTGGCAACGTACCTGGTTTGTCATCCTATTAGCATTGTTTTTTAGCGGAATTATGTTTCTCATTTACAAAATAAAAGTTGTATCAATCCGAAAACGGAACCAGCTCATAAACAACCTCAACACCTATAAACAGCAGTCGCTTCGACAGCAAATGAACCCTCACTTTATTTTTAACACCCTAAACTCAATTCAGCTCTATATTCTCGAAAAGGACACAATTAGCTCACATAAATATCTCACTAAATTCGCCAAACTAATGAGGTTAATTCTCGATAATTCTCAGCAACCCACTATACCGCTTAAGGATGAACTAGAGGCACTGAAACTATATCTGGAACTAGAGTCGATGAGATTATCGGGCAAATTTGAGTATTCAATAGATGTTGAGTGTGACGAGTTACTTAAACAAAGAGTTCCTACCCTACTTATCCAGCCCTTTGTAGAAAACTCAATTTGGCACGGCATTATGCTAAAGCCAACCCAAGAAGGCTGGGTTAAAATTACTTTGAAAAAAGTATCGGATAAAGTGGTGTGCACTGTTGAAGACAATGGTATTGGACGCCAAGAGGCGCAGCTCATAAGGAGCAAACAGGATATGGAACGTAAATCTCTTGGATTCAAAATAACAGTTCAGCGTATAGAACTGCTCAACACCCTATACAAAAACAAGTTCCTCATAAAGTACCTCGACCTTACCACTAAAGATGGTGAACCGAATGGGACTAAGGTTGAAATCACCATCCCCATTAATTTTCAAGACGAGCAGTTTACCTCCACCCAAACCATTTTTTAGAGTAAATTACTCCATTTTTCATATCTTTGCAATCATAGAAATTTAGCGAAAGCTTATGCTTAAAGCAATTATCATTGATGATGAGGTTGCAGCTCAACGCTCCCTTGAAATTTTACTGCAGCTAAACTGCCCCAACGTCTCAATCGTGGGGAAAGGGTTTTCAGTTAACGATGGCATTAAGTTAATTGAAGAAACAAATCCCGATATCGTTTTCCTCGACATTGAAATGCCACAAGCGAATGGGTTTGAATTACTGGAGCAACTTCCCGAGCACAGGTTCGAGGTAATCTTTATCACTGCCTACAACCAATACGCCATAAAGGCATTTAAGTATAGCGCCATCGATTACATCCTAAAACCAATAGATATTAATGAGCTTATTCTTGCGGTTAAAAAGGTTACAGAACTACTAAAAAGCAACATTGACCCAAGAGAGCGGTATTCCATACTTTTTGAAAGTATTAAAGAAATTATACCTCGAAAACTTGTAATTCCAGGTAAAAGAAAATATAGTTGTGTCGATTTAAGTACAGCAATTATTGCACATCTAGAAAAAGAAACCATTACCTTTACCATGAGCAATGGTGCGGTAAATAGCTACGAGCATACAAACGCCGAAATACCCTCACTCCTTACCCAAAAAGGATTTTTAAAAGTTGATAAAGGGGTTATGGTAAACCTGAATAAAGTTTTAAAGTTTAAAAAAATAGGCAAGGGCTCCATAGTGCTTGAGGGTAACCATACCGTTAAGATAGGCACAATAACAAAAGGTGAGTTTATTGACCAACTCACAAGGCATAACAAGAATCAAGAAAAATAGACTGTGGGAAGGATTTTAGCCTTAGACATAGGAAGAAAAAGAACTGGTGTAGCCGTTACCGATAGGCTTAAAATTAGCGCTAACGGAATTGCCACAGTTGAAACCGGAAAACTCAGCATCTTTATTCAGAATTACCTGAAGAATGAAGACGTGGAGCTTATGGTAATTGGCATGCCAAAACAAATGAACAATACTCCATCAGAAGCTGTTAAGTACATCGAACCAGTGGTTAATAGACTAAAAAAGGTTTTCCCGGAGATTCCAATGGTTTTTGTTGATGAGCGCTTTACATCAAAAATTGCCCATCAGACCATGCTTGATGGTGGTGTAAAAAAGATGGATAGAAGGAACAAAGCACTTGTTGACACCATTAGTGCCACTATAATACTACAATCATATCTAGAGAGTTTAGATTTTCAAAAGTTAAATAACAAACATGATTAAACCTGTTTACGTATACGGATCGCCAGTACTTCGGAGAGTTGCCGAAGATATTACGCCAGATTACCCAAACCTCAACCAACTTTATGAGGATATGTTTGAAACAATGTACCAGTCGGACGGTATTGGATTAGCAGCACCGCAGATTGGACTTTCCATAAGGCTTTTTGTTATTGATGCATCTCCTCTTGCCGATGAGCACCCAGACATGAAAGATTTTAAGAGAATTTTTATTAACGCAAAAATAACGGAAAGAACGGGAAACCCGATACTCTTTAACGAAGGATGCCTGAGCATTCCCAATATACGCGAAGATGTTGAACGCCCAGAAACTGTTACGCTTGAATACCTAGATGAGAACTTTGCACCCCACAAAGAAAAATTCAAAGGTTTAGCCGCTAGAATCATTCAGCATGAGTATGACCACCTAGACGGCATTCTCTTTACCGATAGGGTTTCGCCCATTAGAAGGCAACTACTCAAAAGTAAGCTAAACGCTATTGCAAAAGGAAAGTTTAGCGCATCATACCGCGTTAAGCTAGTATAGTTACCAGATTAACTCACCCTTGCCCTCACGGATTATCACTGGCTCATCGGTGGTGCAATCAACTACGGTTGAAGGAGAATTATCGCCATAGCCACCATCAATTACAACATCCACAATATCTGCATATTTTTCGTAGATAAGTTCGGGGTCTGTGGTGTACTCAATTACATCATCATCATCCTTAAGCGAAGTGGTAAGAAGTGGGTTGCCCAATAGGTTAACCAACTCGAGCGGAATTGGATTATTTGGAATCCGAATACCTACTGTTTTACGCTTGGAGATAAAATAATCAGGAACCTTATTCAATCCAGGAATAATGAAAGTAAAAGGACCTGGAAGGTTTCTTTTTAGCAACTTAAAGGTGCTATTTCCCACCCGAGCAAAATCGGCAATATGGCTAAGGTCGCTACAAATAAAAGAGAACTTTGCCTCCTTTGGTTTCATTCCCTTAATCTGTATAATGCGCTCAACTGCCCTTGGCTTGGTAATATCGCAACCAATACCATACACCGTGTCGGTGGGGTAAATTATAACACCACCATCACGTAGTATTTCAACTACCCGCTCTAGTTCGCGTAGGTTTGGATTGTCTGGATAAATTTTAATAAGCATACCTTAGAGTTTTATATCATTATACCAAAAGGCACACCATCCATTATTACAGGTGGTGTGCCATTACCTTTCTCTAAATATAGATTACCCGTTAACCTTTTTATAATCTTCTAAAAACGTTGCCAATCCTATATCGGTTAGCGGATGTTTAAGCAAACCCAAAATGGCATTTAACGGGCAAGTTGCCACATCGGCACCGGCCTCTAAACACTGTACTATATGCATGGTATGACGAATTGATGCAGCTAGCACCTGAGTACCATACTCGTAGTAGTTATACACATCAACAATTTGTCGGATGAGTTCAACCCCATCGGTTGACACGTCATCCAATCTGCCAATAAATGGCGAAACATAGGTTGCACCAGCCTTTGCAGCAAGTAAGGCTTGGCCAATGGAAAAAACCAACGTACAGTTAGTGCTGATGCCATTATCCGTAAAATATTTTATAGCTTTAATACCATCCTTTGTGCAAGGAACTTTAACCACAATCTGCTCGTGTAGAGCGGCTAACTCTTTTCCCTCACGAATCATCCCTTCAAAATCGGTAGCAATTACCTCTGCCGAAATATCGCCACCTTTTACAATATTGCAGATATCAACGTAATGCTGCTTTATATTTGCCTCACCCTTAATGCCCTCTTTGGCCATAAGCGAGGGGTTTGTTGTTACGCCATCTAAAACACCCAAATCATTGGCTTCACGAATCTGGTCGAGGTTTGCTGTATCAATAAAGAATCTCATGCTATAATATTATTAGGTTTATCACTAAATGACAAAGATATAAATTTTACGCTAAAACAGTATGCCTTTTTATTTGCTTCATTGATATTCAATGCCGTAAAACTGAGAGTTACTTAATCTAAATCATTGCTGTCCGATTAAAAAAATTACATTAATTCAGAAACCTTGCTTTTACTGGTAAAATCACCCATATCTAATATCCGGGGCTTTGCCCCAGACCCCACTTACTTTCTTC
>CALGIR010000198.1 GCA_937915475.1 uncultured Bacteroidales bacterium | reverse complement strand
GGTTTTTAATGCTTCCGCGAAGTCGGTGATTTTATCCACCGTTCCCGGAACCACCGGAACTCCGGCGGCAATCATGGTTTTGCGGGCAGTGATTTTATCGCCCATTTGCCGGATGGCATCCGGATTGGGGCCTATAAACTCTATGCCTTCGCGCTTACAGCGTTCCGAGAATTCAGCATTCTCCGAAAGAAAACCATAACCGGGATGAATGGCATCGACTCTTGATTTTTTGGCTGCCTCAATGATGCGGTCAATATTCAGATAGCTGTCGATGGAAGGGGGCGGCCCGATGTTCCAGGCTTCATCTGCATAACGCACATGCATAGACGAGCGGTCGGCATCAGAAAAAACAGCAACGGTTGGAATGCCCATTTCGCGGCACGAACGCATGATACGTATGGCGATTTCACCACGGTTGGCAACAAGTACTTTCTTTATCATAAATAGGTTTAAGAGGCTAAATTTGACAAAATAAATGTAATACAAAGGATGAAATTACGAAAATTTTGTCAATAAGCCATTTTCTTAACGGTTTATTAACAAGTTGAGTAAAGGAATGTTTAAGGATGGCGGAATGTAGCAGTGAAGTTAAGGGGTCATAACCGCTAATTACGTGAATGGCTTCTCGTTGGCACACTATCCCCTTGTCTCATCCGGTTCTCCGTCCCCTGTGAAAGAGGTAAGAAGAAGAAGCGAGAAGTCAGAAGGGGAGGTGGAAGTTACCTTGTCCTTGTTCTTTTCTTAATTCCTTTGTTCATTTAACATTTTCTTTGTCTCTATGTCGTCTTATATCCTCGTTGGTCATTGAGCGTAGTCGAAATGCTCCTTGTCCTACCTTCGTCCCTCGCCCCAGCCTGTCAGCCTCGGGCTGATCCCCCGTCCCTTTTTTTACCTAAATTTGCACCAAACAAACCAGATTATGTCTAAAAAGCTCATAAAAATAGCCATTGCCTACGATTTTGACGGAACCCTGGCCCCCGGAAATATGCAGGAGCATACTTTTTTCCCTTCCATGAAGCTGCGTGCCAAAGATTTCTGGAGACACGCCAATCAAATTGCGAAAGAGAATGATATGGATGAAATCCTGGCCTATATGCAGCTTTCGCTGGATGAAGCCCGCGATTTTGAACATTATGGCAGTGGAATTACTTTTTTTGAGGGTGTGGATACTTATTTCGACCGCATCAATGCCTTTGCCCGTGAAAAGGGCGTGGAACTGGAGCATTATATCATTTCATCGGGCCTGCGCGAATTTATCAGCGGCACGCCCATTGCAAAGTATTTTACCAATATTTATGCTTCTGGCTATCGCTATGATGCCAATGGAGTGGCGGTATGGCCGGCCCTCGCCATAAACTATACCAATAAAACCCAATATCTTTTCCGGATCAATAAAGGGATTAATAATTCATACGACAATACGTTGATAAACAAGTATTTGCCGGAGGAAGAACGTCCGATTCCCTTTCCACAAATGATTTACATTGGTGATGGCGAAACCGATGTGCCTGCGATGAAAATGATCAAATACCAGGGCGGCATTGCCATTGCAGTTTACAATGCAGCAGTAGGCCCAACCAAAGAAAAGCTTTCTCCAAAACAATCCTGCGAGAACCTGATCAAACAAAATCGTGCCAATTATATTGCTCCGGCCGATTATACTGAAGGTAGTGATCTGGACCGTGTCATCAAGCTGGTAATCGAAAAAATAAGGGCAGAGGTGGTGTTGAAGGGGTTTGCAGGATGAGTTGCCACGAAGACACTAAGGCACGAAGTTTCACCAAGGTAATTTGCAAAGTTGAATTATTAAACAGGATGGCTATGCCAATGGGAGTTCTGACTAAATAATGGAAGAAAGGGAGAGAATTACCGGGGAATCAGGATGCGACTTTGGATTGCACGCTGACTTATTAAGAAAAATCCTATAAATCTGTTGCCGGTAAGCTATTTTTAACGAAATTTGCATTTCCAATTCCGGCCCCGTAGTTCAGCTGAATAGAATGTCAGATTCCGGTTCTGAAGGTCACAGGTTTGAATCCTGTCGGGGTCACCAAGAAGACCAGTCGTTTAGGCTGGTCTTTTCGTTTTATTAAAAAACACTCCCTTACCGATAAATTCAAGACAGGATTTTGAGTGGCAAGTGCGGCTGCCTGTGCGCAGCGAACTAATCCTGTCGGTTTTTTTGTGTGTTTTATTCTCCCAAGTATTTAAATAAATAGCAATAGGCTAACTGCCATAACCGCCATACCACCAATAAGACCATAAATTGAGAGATGGTGCTCGCCATACTCTTGTGCTGCTGGCAAAAGCTCATCAATGGAGATGAACACCATAATGCCGGCAACGCTGGCAAACAGAATGCCGAATGTAAGTTCGGTTAGAAAGGGTAGGAGTATAAAGTATCCAACCAAAGCTCCAACTGGCTCCGCCAATCCAGATAGAAACGATAGGGTGAAAGCCTTCCGCTTATTTCCAGTTGCATAATATATTGGAATCGATACGGCAATACCTTCAGGGATATTGTGTATGGCAATGGCAACCGCAATGGCTATACCAAGGGCGGGGTCGGTAAGCGCAGCGGTAAAGGTTGCAAGGCCCTCGGGGAAGTTGTGTATGGCAATGGCCAAGGCAGTAAACATACCCGTTCGCATCAGCTTTTTGTCTTTTAGAACCTTTTTGCTCACTTCATCAGCTTCGTCTATCTCCTCAACCATCCTAATCTCGTGGGGATTCTCAGCGGAAGGGATTAGCCTATCGATTATGGCGATTATAGCAATACCCCCAAAAAAGGAGGCCACGGTTAACCATGTACCTTTGGTAACTCCAATGGCCTCGGTTAAGGACTCTTTTGCTTGGAAAAATATTTCAACAAAGGATACGTAAATCATTACCCCTGCCGAAAAACCCAATGCAACTGACAGAAATTTGGTGTTTGTGCGCTTAGTAAAGAATGCAATTGCGCTACCAATACCCGTTGAGAGGCCTGCAAATAGGGTTAAGCCAAAGGCAATTAGTACATCGTTAAATTCATATTCCATAAAAAGTTTATCTAAAAGATTTTTTTAGGTTTTAAGTGCAAAGATAACTGTTTAGTAAATCAACCTCATGGGTAAAATTGATGTTTGGGTTACGTTGGGCTATTGCTTCAATCTTTAGAAGGGTATTTTTAATAAATTGCTTAAACTCTTTGGTTTTAGTACTAAATGGTTTGTGGTTAACTGCTTGATAAATCTTTTCAACTTCGCCCATTAGCTGTTGTGCTGGTTGCGGAATAAGCGAATCTTTAAACTTTTCCCAAATATATTCAACTGCCAATGGCGAGGGGTGGAGCATATCATCATTATAAAAGCGATAATCGCGCAGGTCGTCCATCACAATTTCGTAGGTAGGGAAGTAAACTAGGTTGTTTGGAAATATTTCAATTAGTCTGTTGATGGCCAGAATTAGCGTGGCTTTGCTAAGCTGATTGCCCTCGGAGCCATCTTTCCAGTGCCTTACTGGGCTTACCGTGAGGATTACTTTCAGATTGGGCTTCTCCCTCAAAATCTCCTCAAACTCCGATTTCCAAACGTCAACAATCTCTTCAGTAGATAGTAGTTTACGGGTAAACTCCTTAGCAGGTATTTTATGGCAGTTGGCAACTGGTTTGCCAGTTTTAGCAAGATAAAAGACCCGTGCAGTTCCAAAGGTAATAATAAGCCGTTGGGTTTTTTGCCAAAAATTATGGGCATTGCTCAACGAAAGATTGATTTCCTCAAGGCACTCGGCTTGGTTAGGTTTTGAGAAACTGGTGTGATGGTTTAGGCTAATCCACTGGTTGTTATAATGCGTAAGCTCATCGTTGCCATAGGGCTTTCCCTGAATAATACGCTTAAGCACAAGGTTTACAGAGATGGGATTATAAATAACCCCAAAGGGGTTAACCAATGCAGGGAGTTTTCGGTTGACCATTGTTTTACCAATATTCTCGGTAAAGCATGAGCCCAGTAACATTGTGGCTGTGCCATAATCGATGCTAAAGGAGTATGGCTTTACGTTAACAACGGTTCGGAAAACACTATCCATTATTTATCTTAATTAAAGTTCCGCTCAAATATAGGTTTTGTAAAACAATTATTGCTTAACCCCAATTATTCATTCGAATAATTGCTGTCTCCGACAGCGACTAAGTTTCACAACCAATTTTGTTACCCAAAATTGGGCTCAGCTAAGTCGGGGTAACCCGCATTTGCATTCATCTTTAACAAATTTGATGAATAATGCGGGTTAATATGATTAACAGATATCCATTTCCGTCGAGCAATTACCAGGATGTACAAAATTAGCAAAAAATCAATTACCAGTAATGTGGCAAAAGTCCACTTTAGCCACGGAACTTCAAGGTTCATGGCAAGTACAAATAGAATGGCAAATGGTGCTGGCAAGAAAACACCCATTTTGCTAAATAGCGTATTTGGTAAGAACTCTATTATATCGCCATTACTTACTTTTAGGTTTAACTTTTTGCTCCCTACCCAATTAAACTTGGCCTCTATGGTAATTGAGCTGCCATTAACCTCAATTTCCTGCAATTGGTTCTCTTGCAGCGTGGCAACCTTTTGCCCGTCAATATATATTCTGTATTTACTTTCGTCGTAGGTTTTGCTTTTGGGTCTTTTAACGATTATTTCCATATATACTTCAATTGTGGCAGGTGTAGTTTAAATCAATCCTATTTTCCTCATTTCCCAAAAGCATTTTTCCGTAGCATTAACATCCGCAGAGGCATCATGTGCACCATCAAAATCTTCTCCAAATAGTTTAATGTGTAACTCCGATAATTTGGGCCATTTATATCCGTAGGGGCCTGATATTTTACAGTAATTTGTTGATGATTGCATAGTGCAAAGTTTTCTTTTTTTATTAAAGTTGCTTTGAATTCTCTTCCTTAACAGTTCTGTACCTAATATTTTTTCATCGAAGCTGATGTTGTGAGCAACAATAAGCTCAGAACGCTCAACCAATGCATTAAACTTTTTCAGGATTGTTTCAAGGTCTTCACCCTCATTAATTGCCCGTTCGGTTGTAATTCCATGCACTTTTGATGCGTCTGTTGGAATCTCAAAGTTTTCTGGTTTAATAATATAACCATTGGATTCAATCCTATTTCCATCCTTATCGCATAAAACCCATGCAATTTGAATCATCCTAGGCCAATTATCCAAATCAGTTACAGGAGCCTTCCAATTCCTCGGTAATCCTGTTGTTTCTGTGTCAAAAAACAAGTACATAATTCTGCGTTTTAATTTAGGTGATTTTCGGTTGCATTACCCAAAACTGTTTTGTGTTATAATAAATACGTTGCCAGTAGTTTACTGTCTCACTAGTTTTCTTGAAATCAACACCTTCCCATTCCTGTCAAGAATTATAGCATTATAAAATCCCGAATTCACATTCAGGTTGACAGTAGTTTTTTCTCTGCTAATATTTTTTTCAATCAAAGCTCTCCCATTAATATCAATCAGTTTGAAAACTAAATCTTTGTTGTTGTGCTTATTGTTTATTTGTATTTCATTGTTAAATGGATTGGGATACATCTCAAGGTCAGCAACGTAGTCAGCATACTCTATCCCCGTCCAATAATAACTTGGGAAACATTCATCGAATGAAGGGTTGAGATATTCAACAATTCCGTTCTGCCTAAAACAAATATGCTCCCAATAGTGAGTACCGCAAGTGGGGATGGCTGAAATATGTCCTAATAACCCATTTTCAACACTTCCTATCCCTTCAATTATGTAATCGGGGTTTTGATAAAACCAATGATTGTCAACCTTAAATCTTTTTCTATAGTTTTCTCCAATCAAAAAGGAATCAATGTCTAACACAACCGAATAAAACCCATCAAAAGATTGGTGTTTTATCGTATCCCCAATTTGTGCAGTAAAATCGTAAAGTAAGTTTTCCTCATCATATCCGTGCCCAACAATAGTTTGGCCAATATAATATATCTTTTTATCAACTTCTCTTAATCCTCCAACTGCTAGGATTGTTGGGCTAATTGTATCTCCACTTTCAATGCAAAGTTTTGAATATTGAGTTTCATTAATTGTGGTATCTCCATGAATTGTATACCGAATCACAACTGTGTCAGGAGGAGCCTCGTCGCAAGTACCTGCATAAAAAACATTCCAATTAACATTTTTAGTTGGAAATGGAACATAATTTTGACTTTTTAAACTTAAATTGATGAGTAAAGTCAATCCTAAAATAAGGGTGATGTTTTTCATGATTGTTGGTTTAGGTTATTAGGTAAACTATTCGCTTAAGTTCCCGCTAAGCCACTCGTTTATAATATTGAATAAATCATCTTTTATTGGCTCGTTGTGTACCTCATGGTATGTATCCTTAAAGGGGATAAAGCTGCACGTTTTTGCTTTAGCGTACAGTTCAGATGATGCGGCGAATGATGCAACAGGGTCGGTATCGCCGTGGATTAGCAGGAAGGGTTTGTTCAACTTATCGATATTGGCCAATGCATATTCGCCTGCCTCATCAATTACAGAAACTAGTCTAGGGGTAATTTTACCATGGTTTAGCGGGTCTTTTTTGTAACCGTCAACCACCTCGGCAACCTGGCAGATACCTTTTGAGTCGAGTGGGGCTTTAAACTGTATTGATGGTGCAAGTCTATTCAGAACTTTAACGGCTAAATCTAGCATTGGCGGGTTTCTTTTAGTCAACGTAAGCCATGGGGCTGTTGCAATTAGCAATCTAAAAGGATTGCTCTCCCTAAGGCCAAAGTTTATGGCAATATTGCCACCCATGCTATGGCCATATAAAACAACGGGTACTGATGGGTATATTTGGGTTACCTTATTGATGATAACGTTTACCTCCTCCATAAATACGTTATAGTTTTTTATATGGCCTCGTTTTCCTTCAGACTGCCCATGGCCGATATGGTCCCATGCAATGAAAGCATAGCCTTGGTTGATAAACCGTTGTCCCCAATCCTTGTATCTTAGGGAATGCTCACCCCAACCGTGGCAAAGGCAGACAAATGCCTTGGGCGGGCTTGTGGGCAAGGCGTACCACGCATAAATTTTTTTGCCCGATTTTAACGAAAGGGTAATTTCTTTTATTTTCATTTTAACTTTAAATTATACAGGTAAATTTATCAATAAAAAATGAAAGGTCAAGTGTAAAGGCATTCGTTGTAATTCTGGATAAATCTATTGTAACCTGATTCCGATATGGGTGTTCGTTAAATACTTTAGTGAATCTATTCTCAGTAATGGCTCGTAATTCCTCATTACCAATCTTTAAAACAACCTTCTTGGCTACTATTGAGTTTAAGGTTCTTACTTTAACCATGCCGCTTTGTGGTTAAGTCCAAGTGAGCGATATAGCCCATGAACATTTGGTTTGCGAAACTTCCAAACAGCGTTCAGGAATTTTAAAGCCGATGTTGGTTCCACAGCTCAGCGACAGTTGATATTAGTTAGAATTGGGCAACCCCATTAGTTTTAGCCTAAACAACTGGCTTTGATTAAGTAGATAACGCCTACTTTATATTCTTCCAGCCAATCTTGTTCATTACGAATACAATCCCATATCCAGCAGCTAGGGCAAGAACTATTAAAATGGCTCCTTGCAGGTATTCTTGGAAAAGTATCTTACCAAAGCCAAACAGGAAGAAGAGAACCATGATGCAACCTAAAATCCAGTTAAGGAAAAGGTATCCGTATCCAGAATCCTGTTTCACTTCAGGGTAAAGTTTGGTGAATTTTTTCCAGCCCCATCCGCCAGGGTGAATTTTTGTGTAGAATTGCTTTAGTTTTTCATCAGAACTAGGTTTGGTGAGCAGAGTAACGGTTAGCCAAACAGCGGTTGACCACAATACAATAATGATGAGGCACAATTCAAAATCGGCCGAGATGGGGTCGAGGCCAAAGCCCCATTTCAGAACGGGGAAGATGAGGTAGGGGGCAACCATGGCCGAAATCTCCGACCAGGCATTTATACGCCACCAGAACCAGCGGAGTATTAGTACCAGTCCGATACCCGTGCTCATGGCAATCACAAACTTCCACCCATCGCTTATTCGGCTGAACTGAGTTGTTACGATAAGCGAAAAGAAGATGAGTACAAATGTGGTGATGCGCGAAACCTTGATGTAGTACTTTTCGGTTGCCTTTGGTTTAATGAAAGGCTTGAAAAGGTCGTTCACGATGTACGATGTTCCCCAAACGGTTTGCGATGCAATGGTTGACATGAAGGCAGCAAAGAAGGCTGCCAATAAGAGGCCAATAAGACCAGCCGGAAGGAAGTCGCGGATAACCATAACATATGTTGCCCCTTTGTCGGCTTCGTTAGGGTAGAGCACCAGAGCTGCAAGTGCCACAATTATCCATGGCCATGGTCGAAGGGCGTAGTGTGCCAATTGAAACCAAAGGGTTGCCAGCAGGGAGTGCTTCTCGTCTTTGGCTGACATCATTCGCTGTGCCACGTAGCCTCCTCCGCCCGGTTCAGCGCCCGGATACCAACTTGCCCACCATTGCACGCCAAGGTAAGCCACAAGGGCTGTTACTGTCATCTTGAGAACTCCCGTTCCCTGAACCCCTGTTTGAGGTTCGCTATTTATTACTGGAAGAAAATCGAATACCCATTTGCTTGGGCTCAAACTTTCCTTAAGACCCGATATTCCGCCCACCTGCTTAATAGCAACAATGGCCAGAACTACGCTCCCTGTCATGGCAATCACAAACTGAATGGAATCGGTTATAGAAACACCCATAAGTCCCGACATGGAGGAGTAAACTGCAACGAACACTAGTAGCGCACCAACCAGCAGAAGGTGCGATGAGAACTCAATGCCTAATATGCTGAACGATTCAATGCCAAGGAAAGTAAAGTCTGGAAATATCACCTGAAAAATTTTCACCATGGCAAGGTTTACCCAGGCAATTACAACTACGTTCATTATTATGCCAATGTACACTGCACGGAATCCGCGTAGGAATGACGCCTCTTTTCCTGAGTATCGAATGGACACAAATTCTGCATCGGTTAGAATATCGGCTCTTCTCCAAAGACGCGAAAAGAAAAACACGGTTAGCATGCCTCCCAGTAGCATATTCCACCACAGCCAGTTGCCAGCAATCCCTTGTTGTGCAACAAGTTCGGTTACAGCCAACGGTGTATCGGCGGCAAAAGTGGTGGCCACCATACTAGTTCCTGCTATGTACCAGGGTAAATTGCGGCCGCTGAGGAAAAAATCGTCTGTGCTTTGTCCTGCCCTTTTGGCTAGATACATGCTAATGCCAATGCTTACAGCCATGTAGGATATAATTATTGCCCAATCGATACCTGAAATAACCATACTGTTTAAAACTTTAAATTGATATTGAACCTTCCATAGATTTTTCTAACTCGCGAGCGTGTTCCAGAAAATCGTTTACAGTCATTTCCTTGAAGTAAAGCAAACCGTGTGTTGTTCGTAACCTGGGGCTCTCATTTTGGTAGAAGAATGGTTTACCTAGTAACAGTTGGATTGCCTGTAGTTGTTCAACCCATATTTGCATAGATAGGTCGCTGAACTTACCATCGAGCATGTAACTGGGGAACGATGCGTCAACCTGGCTTCGGTAAGAGTTGGTATAGGTGCTATCCATAATACTCATGGCATTAAGCGATACGGGAACGATGTGACTTGCCTCTGAGGGGTGAAATCTGTGCCAAACATTGCGGTAACCCCAAATTTTTAGGTCTTTTAGGTCTGTGCTTTTCCCCCACTCTCTAAGTGCTTCGGCAATAGTTTGCAATGCCTTATAGTGCGTACCAGGGCCGTTCCCCTCGGGGTCAAAGGCTAAACTAACCACTGTGGGCTGGATAGTTCGAAACTGCTGAATAACTGACTCTACATCAGATTCCTGTTTTATCTTTTCGGTAAATGAGTCACTATTATAAAAACCTAAACGCAAGTGGTGGATATCTTCTGATCTCATTCCAAAGCAGGCCCAAACCAACTCGTCTTCAAACTCGCGGACAGCTCCCTTAAGCATTTGAATTTTGGGATGATCCTCCTCGCCATCGTACCTATTTCGGGTAATGGATAGGATTTTTTGAAGTTGGTTCCGAAGTTGTTCCTTGTTCTTCACTTCCCAAAATTCTATGATGTCTCGAACCAGCCTGTGGGAAAATGCTCTTTGCCGTTCTTCGGGATGGCCCGAGGCTACCTTGATAAGGTAGTGGTAAACATCCTTGTCGCGCTTATACCTGTATCCAGATTCAAAAAAGTCGGGGTACTCTACCATTTGAATAAGGTCTTGCTCTAAAAAAGAAATGGTATCCTTAATCAACGATATCAGAAAGTTGTTTGTTACAGCCGTGAATCCCGAAGTCATTATGGCAAAATGAGACTGGTTAGTTTCGTTACGTGAGAGCCTATGGATGTGGGGTAGTAGACCGAGCAGAATATCGTCATGATGAGGGCTTGTGTGATAAAAGACCTGATTACTGAGCGATTGCGTTACTTTCTCAATTTTTGATTCCACGGAGGTGATAACAGTTTGCACTGTATCGTGGTCAAGATCTGGAATGAGTTGGCAGTAGTCGTCCTCCTTTAAGTCTTCAAGG
>CALGIR010000197.1 GCA_937915475.1 uncultured Bacteroidales bacterium | reverse complement strand
AAGGGTTTATCTCGTCAGTTTCAATTAACCCGTCCCTTAACCTAATTATTCTCCTTGCATGCCTAGCAATTTCCTCCTCATGTGTTACAACAATAATAGTGTTACCCTGTCGGTAAATCTCCTCAAAAAGGTTCATTATGTCAACTGAGGTTTTGGAATCGAGGTTACCCGTTGGCTCATCGGCAAGAATTATTGAAGGATTATTAACAAGTGCGCGAGCAACTGCTACCCGTTGCCTCTGCCCTCCCGAAAGCTCATTGGGTTTATGAAGCATCCTATCGGTAAGGCTTACCTTCTCAATCGCATCTTTAGCCATTGCAACTCTGTCATTTTTTCCTATGCCAGCATAAATTAGCGGTAGGGTAACATTTTCCAAAGCAGAGTATCGTGGTAAAAGGTTAAATGTTTGAAAAACAAAACCAATCTCCTTATTCCTAATTTCAGCCAGGCTATCATCCTCAAGTTTACTTACATCAGTACCATTAAGAATGTAAGTTCCATCGGTTGGCGTATCCAAGCATCCTAAAATATTCATAAGGGTTGATTTACCCGAACCCGATGGCCCCATAATGGCAACATACTCATTCTGTTGTATCAAAACCGAAACTCCGTCAAGAGCTTTAACCACTACGCTACCAACCTTATAGTGCTTTTTGATATTAGTTATATCAATTAGGGTTTTTACATTCCTCATAAAAAAGTCGAGTTAAAATTAACTATTGCATACAGCCAAGCAAACCTACTAAAAGTTTATTACAAAGTGTTGTTTAGGGATATCTTTTCGGAAAAGCACAACGCCAAGACTAAACAAATCAATACTTACGGACACGCTACTGTGATTTGCAATAACCTGCCATGTGCGGAACATCTCATTGCTCCACCGTATATCATCAAATACAAAGGCAGTATTGTTGTGAATATGCTCTAAGCATTGTTTAAAGTACCTGAGCGTTGGCTCGGCACTATGATTGCCATCGAAGAAAACCATATCGAGCACTGGAAGGCGACTAAGCCCAGAGGATAGGGTAATATCAAAATCGCCCTCAATTACCTCAATATTATTACACTCCATAAAATCAAACGAATGCTTTGCAAGCAATGCCCTTTCTCTATCGCCTTCAAGGCTAACAATCTTGGCATGGGGCTGAGCACCCGAAAGATACATGGTACTGATGCCAACAGATGTTCCCAATTCCAAAATTTGCTTTGCATCAAGCCATTTTGCTAAACGGTAAAGAAAGACTCCATGCTTAGATGATACGGACGAGGAGCGTATTAGCCGTCCTATTGGCATTTCGTTATAAGCTAATTTGCTCCCTGCACCATGATGACTTTTTTTGATTAGCAGTGGGGATTGAATTTGCCAATCCCTGTACCATTCAATCTCGTCAATATATCGGTCTCTTTCCTTTTTCCGCACAACATCACGGGCAAAACTATATACTAGCGGTGAATGAATACCATGCCCTGCCGATGATTTTGAGGACATTTTGTACACCATGAAATCCTGTGCAAGTTTAACTGAATGGTTTACGTCAATCACAATTTTTTATTTTTAATTTTTAATCTCACTAAAATAGCGGTACAGTTCGGTTTTTATTGCTTTTAAACCTAACTATTTGACGAATATATTATTTAAATTTATCAACTAAAATCTATCGTAAATAAAACTCACTAACTTAGCTTAGCCCCTCGGCTAAAACCCATCGCTTATGTTTTACTTTTTCAACTTTCAAGGGTAAGCATTAAACTTTTCAGCTGGTTTACAGGGCAAATAGTTCAAATCATTTCCTATTTTTGCTGCATGGGACTTAATCTAAGCACCAATATAATGTACCTTCAGGGTGTTGGGCCTAAACGGGCCGAACTCCTTAAAAAGGAGTTAAACATAAACACCATTGGCGATTTGCTCTATCTTTTTCCATATAAATATGTCGATCGCTCTAAGTTTTACCGTATTGAAGATATAGTTAACGATTTACCATACATACAAATTGTGGGTCAAATTGTTCGTTTTCAAGAAATTGGAACTGGGCGCAAAAAAAGGTTAACCGCAATATTTTCCGATGGAACAGGTACAATTGAACTAGTTTGGTTTAAGGGAGTTAAATGGGTGGCAAAAAGTTTAAAACCCAGTGTTAACTATCTGGTTTTTGGCAAGGCAACCCTATTCAACGGACGGTACAATATTGCACACCCCGAGGTTGAAGAGTATAACCCTAACCAGCAAAACCTAGATGCCCCATTGCAAGCAACTTATAGCACTACAGAAAAATTAAAGAGCAGTTACATTAGTTCGCGTACCATCCTTAAACTACAGCAAAGCATTTATGAACTTATACCTAGTATGGTTTCAGAAACTCTCCCTTTTTACCTTACCGATAGGGTAAAACTAATCTCATTGGTTGAGGCGCTTAAGAATATACATTTCCCCACATCAACAACTATGCTTAAAAAGGCTCAGGCTAGGTTAAAGTTTGATGAACTATTCTTTCTTCAACTTAATTTGCTCTATCAAAAAAACTCTAGGTACCAAAAGGTTAAAGGGCATATATTTTCTGTAGTTGGTGATGTTTTTAACCATTTTTATCATAAAAACCTTCCCTTTAGCCTAACCAATGCGCAAAAGAGGGTTATAAAGGAGATAAGGCGGGATATGGGTTCGGGAAAGCAAATGAATAGACTTCTTCAAGGAGATGTGGGCAGCGGTAAAACGCTGGTTGCACTCATGTCTATGCTAATTGCCATCGATAACGACTACCAAGCCTGCATTATGGCTCCAACCGAGGTTTTGGCAAATCAGCACTACGAAACCATAACAACTTTGCTGAAAGGGATGAATATTGAAGTTAGTTTACTCACAGGTAGCATAAAACAAAGCGAAAGGACAGGAATTCATTCGTCTCTTTTAAGCGGCAAACTATCAATCTTAATTGGTACTCATGCGCTTATTGAAGATATAGTACAGTTTAAAAACTTAGGCCTTGTAGTTATTGATGAGCAACAACGGTTTGGGGTAGCCCAACGGGCTAAACTATGGGATAAAAATCCATCAGCGCCACCACATATACTGGTTATGACCGCCACACCCATACCCCGCACATTAGCCATGACCGTTTACGGGGATTTAGAGATTAGCGTTATTGACGAACTACCACCAGGCCGTAAACCCATAAAAACGATACACTATTTCGACAGCAAGCGAAATCTTGTTTTTGGATTGATGCGAGAACAAATAAAACAGGGAAGGCAAATATACGTAGTTTATCCACTGATAAAAGAGTCGGAAAAAATGGACTACAAAGACCTTCATGATGGTTACGAAAGCATTGCACGTGCGTTTCCCCCACCCCAATATGTTACAGTAGTTGTTCATGGGCAAATGAAAGCACAGGAGAAGGATGAATCAATGCAGCTGTTTGCCAAGGGACAGGCACATATTATGGTAGCCACAACGGTTATCGAGGTTGGCGTTAACGTTCCCAACGCAACGGTTATGGTTGTTGAGAGTGCCGAGCGATTTGGCCTATCTCAACTCCATCAGCTGCGCGGCAGAGTGGGGCGAGGTGCCGACGAAAGTTACTGCGTATTGATGTCGGGGTATAAACTTTCCAACGAATCGAAAAAACGGCTACAGACCATGGTTGCAACCAACGATGGATTTGAAATTGCCGAAGTAGATATGCAAATACGTGGACCTGGCGATATTGAAGGTACTCAGCAAAGCGGTCTCCCATTCAATTTTAGAATTGCTAACCTCAGCCAGGATGGCCAAATATTGCAGTTCTCCAGGCACATTGCTACAGAAGTTATTGAAGAGGACGGAATGCTACAACTTGAAAAAAACAGGATACTCAAACAGCAAATTGAGCAAATGGCTCTGGAACGCACCAGTTTTGGACAGATTAGTTAAATTCCCATAAAAGATTCAATTAAAAAACATTCGCAAATTGCACTTATGCTGATTGTGCTACCTTTGTAGGTTCTAATGCTAACCAACTATCATAAATGATAAGCTTTAAAAAATTCACCCTCAACAATGGGCTAAAGGTCATTGTTCATAGCGATAAATCGATGCCCGTTGTAGCATTTAACCTGCTGTATAACGTTGGTGCCAAGCACGAGTGGCCCAATCGGACTGGGTTTGCCCATCTCTTTGAGCACCTAATGTTTGGCGGATCAGTAAATATACCCAACTACGACGAACCCGTTGAGCAAGCAGGGGGTGAAAATAATGCATTTACAAGCAACGACATAACCAACTACTTCCTCACGCTGCCCAAGAAGAATCTTGAAACAGCCTTTTGGATTGAAAGCGACAGGATGTTGGAACTCGCCTTCTCGCAAAAAAGCCTTGATGTTCAAAAAAACGTGGTAATCGAAGAGTTTAACCAGCGATACCTAAACCAACCCTATGGCGATGTTTGGTTGCTATTGCGCCCATTAGCCTACAAGGTTCACCCATACCAGTGGCCAACCATTGGTAAAACACCCGAGCATATAGCCAATGCTACACTAAACGAGGTTAAGGAGTTCTTTTACAGACATTATGCTCCTAACAATGCCATACTTTGCGTTGCTGGCGATGTATCGGCAGATGAAGTATTGCGCATGGCAGAAAAGTGGTTTGGTCCAATTCCGTACCGTGAGCTAAATGGCAAAGCGATAGAAAAAGAACCACCACAAACCGAGAAACGTACACTTGAGATTACCCGCAGGGTGCCTTATAATTCAATATACAAAGCATACCACATGTGTAGCCGCACACACAACGATTTTGCAGCAACCGACCTAATCTCCGATATCCTATCCAACGGTAAATCATCTAGGTTATTCCAAAACTTAGTTAAGCAAAAAGGCATATTTAGTAATATCGATGCGTTTATTACGGGCGACAACGACGATGGACTTTTCGTTATAAACGGAAGGTTAAACGAGAACTTCACCTTTGAACATGCAGAAGAGGCTATTAATAATGAGATTGATAGGATAAAAACCGAACCTGTAAGTAATTACGAAATGGATAAGGTGAAGAATAAGTTTGAATCGAACTTTACCTTTGGGCTTACCAGTGCAAACGAAAAAGCGCTAAACCTTTGCCAATATGAGCTGCTTGGTGATGCCAATTTGCTAAACTCTGTTGTAAATAACTATAGAATAGTAAGCAATACAGACATTCAGCGTGTAGCTAGAACAATTTTAAACGATACCAATTGTTCGACGCTTTACTATAAAGCTGAAAACACAAATCAATAAGCAAAACACCAAATTATATGCTTAACAGAGCACAACAACCCTCGATAAAAATCACCGAAAACATTAATATCCCTAGGCCAGAGTTTATCAACCTAAATAACGGATCGCAATTGCTTGTAATTAATGAGGGCAATGTGGATGTTTGCAGGGTGGATATCATCTTTGATGCAGGGTCTAGATATCAGTCCAAAAAGTTAGAAGCTGTTGCAACTACATTATTGCTTCCCGAAGGTACTGCAAAGTATAACTCACACCAAATAGCCGAATATTTCGATTTTTGGGGTTCATTTATAGGTGCTAGCGCCGATAAGGATTTTGCGAAAATTACAGCCTTCTCCTTAACAAAACATCTCGACCAAACCCTTGAGCGTCTTGAGCATATTGTAAAAGAGCCAACATACCCCACAAAGGAGATTGATTTGTGGACCAGCAGAGGAAAACAGAATCTGACCGTTGAACTCGATAAAACAGAAACCCTTGCCCGAATAGAACTCTTTAAAAGCATATACGGGGAGAATCACCCATACGGCATGTTTGCCATGCCAACCGATTATGATAAAATTAGTAGGGATAATCTGCTAAATTTCCATACAAATAACCTAGGCTCAAAAGGAACAACTATTGTCCTATCGGGTAAGGTTAATAAAAATCAGATTAATACTTTGGTAAAGCACTTTGGGGAAACGCCTTGGGGCAAAAGCAAAGATAATTCAACTCTAATTGAACCAAGTAATCCCACATTGGGTAAAGTATTCGTTTCGAAGCCCGACGCACTTCAGTCTGCCATAAGAATTGGCCGAGAGATATGCCAACGCTCCCACCCCGACTTTACCGATCTTTCCATCGTAAACACAATTCTTGGCGGCTACTTTGGATCTAGACTAATGAAAAATATTAGAGAGGACAAAGGATATACATACGGTATTGGCTCATACTTGGTATCGCTCCGCGATAGCACAATGCTTGCCATAAGCGCTGAGGTTGGTGCTAAGTACACAAAGGATGCTCTTACAGAAATATGGAAGGAAATAAACAGACTTAAAACAGAGGTTGTTCCCTTATCAGAGATAAGCAAAATACAGAGCCATTTAATGGGAGAAGTTCTCAGGAGTTTCAATGGTCCATTCGCTACTGCGAATAGTTTGATTGGCTTAATCAGCTATAATAATCTTGACTACACACTTCACGATAGGCTAATTAAGTCGATAAAACATATTACGCAAAAAAGGATTATGGAATTGGCTAACAAATGGTTTAACAAAGACCTAATGGTTGAGTGCGTAGTAGGACCTGAAAACCCATTTTAGCTTAGAATTACTATCAAGCCCTATAATTAAGACTGTTTTGCTACATAATAATAAAGCAAGTTAGCTATATTTACTACAAAATATTATGGTCTTAACTGCCCTAACAATAAAGCAATGCATCTACATCGAGTTTTTACATTTATTCTAATTATTATAGCTTCAGGTTGCCTTGCACAGGGTAATCAGGAACCCAAACCGTTACAACCTACCTTCAACCTCCTTACTCTAAACCCTGGGACAGGTAAGCCAACACTTACTTGGTTCAAGCCAAAATATAATCCTCTTAATCCCAATCCAACTGGTTATATCATTTATAAACCCCACGAAGGAGGAGGTTGGATGAAAATTGATTCCGTTAATGCAGATACTTACACCTATACCGATAATAACAATAGTGGCCTAAATAGAAGTATTAGGTATGTTATTGCCAGCAAAGGACCAACAGAACCAAGCCCACTAACGCCCCCACATGGTTCTATTTATGTTACCGCTGAATACGATTCTTGTAGCAACAAAATTAATATTGCATGGAACCATTATCTGGGCTGGGGTAACCAAATTGATAAGTACAACCTGTATATTAGCGAAAATGAAAACTGGCAGGAATTTACCCTTACTGATACTACTAAGGGTGTTCAGAATATTGCATACTACGGAGTATCACCAAACAAGGACTACTACATATACGTAGAGGCCAAAAAGAGAGACGAAGAGTTTTACTCTAAATCAAACCTTACCCATATCAACACCCGAATCGCTAAGGCTCCACAGTTCATGTTTATTGATTCCTTAATTGCAGAGGATCAGAAGAACAAGATTCATTTTACAATAGATCCCGAAACCGAATTTAACAGGTTTAAGCTAATCCGCTGGGAGAGTTCTGATTCAATAAGATCCATTTTTACGGCAAAAAATATATTCGAATTCGCCGACCCAAGTACTACATACTTAACTGACACATCCGACTCATGGGCTGCACGTTCGCGCCCATTCTACTATAAAATAGATGCATACGATGGTTGCAATAGTATTAAAAAAGTTTCAAACCTATCCAACACAATTATTATAAGAGCACGCTCAGCAGGGCACAAATCAACCGTCTCTTGGGAAAAATTCTACTCCGCTCAACAAAACACGATTAGGTATGACCTTTACCGCTTGGCATATCGCGAAGGAACATCAATATCCGAGTTAATTTACCAAGTTGAAAACCCTAACAAAACAGAATACACTGATGACCTTTCAATATTTGAAGGGCAAGGTTATCTCCCCCATTTCTGCTACTACGTAGAAGCCAATGAGATATTAGAGGAAGACCTAACCTCTCGGGTCAGCAGATCCCGAACAATTTGCACACCGATTGATCCCGACGTTATTATGCCAAACGCCATCGATCCTCTAAGCACCATTATTAGTCCAGAAGGAATTCCACGAAATATTTTTGCGCCAACAATTAGTTTTGAATCAACGTATAAATTAATTATATACAGCAGAGGAGGAAGCGTTGTTTATGAGGGCAACGGTAAAGGATGGGACGGCAGATTGCCCAATGGGCAACTGGCTCCCGAAGGAACATACGTTTACAGACTAGAGGTAATATCAGAATTACGAAAAATAAAATCGAAAACGGGTACTGTAACCGTAATGTATGGACCAAAACAATAAGCTTTAATTACAATAATTTTGAACAACAGGCATTTTTATGGGATTAAATGAGGCTGAATACCAAAACCTTATCCAAGAGCAACTTGAAGATCTGATAAAGAGCTGTCCGCGCTGCAAAAGCGAGGAAGATAAAAAACTAGTTCTTAAAGCGTTTAACCTTGCCAACAAGGCACATGAGGGCGTTAAGCGTAAATCAGGCGAACCATATATTCTTCATCCTTTAGCCGTTGCAAAAATAGTATCCACAGAAATAGGCCTTGGCCCAAAGGCTATTGTCTGCTCATTACTCCACGATGTGGTTGAGGATACATACTATACCCTTGAGGATATTGAACGAATTTTTGGTAAAAAAATAGCCTCTATTATTGATGGATTAACCAAAATCTCGGAGGTATTTGATGTAAACTCATCATTACAGGCTGAGAATTTTAGAAAAATTCTGCTTACCCTAACCGAAGATATCCGTGTAATACTCATCAAACTTGCTGATAGGCTCCATAATATGCGAACTCTAGATTCGCTACCGCCAGCAAAACAGATGAAAATTGCTGGCGAAACCATTTATCTTTATGCACCCCTAGCCCACAGGCTTGGGCTTTACACCATAAA
>CALGIR010000196.1 GCA_937915475.1 uncultured Bacteroidales bacterium | reverse complement strand
TATTTGCGAGCGTTTTACAGCCCCAACCGTTAACTCCTCCACCGTATAATACCAAGAGCGTTAAGAGCAGGCTCGGCCATTGTTGCCCCAAATCCCATCCCGAAAGCAAAAAATAGGACAAGAAGAATTCCTAAAATAGTAAGGTTTGGCCCCAACAAAGGTGCTTGTTTAATTACATACTCATATATATTGTTTTCCTTATCATAATTTTCTGGTGTAAACTCAACCACTTTAGTTCCACTCTCTTCGGTAAGGTTAAAAAACTGTTTTTTAGTCCCATCCAACGCTATTGTGCTAAAAACGATTGTAGTATCAAATGGGGCAATCATTTTGCTGTCAATAAACTTAGCCTCTTTGCTAAATGCTCTGGGTAATTGTGCGCCAACCTGTCCTCCAAGTGGGCCTAACCCCAAACGAATTCCAGAGGTAAGGAGTATCATGCCAACCAGAGTAAACGCAATACCTAGTAAAAATTCGTCCTTATAGCGCAATTTTTCGCGGAGAAATAAAAGGAGCACAACAAGCAGCAGCAATGTTAATGGTATAACCGCTTGTAATGCAATTTTCGATTCTTCTTTAAACACTTTGCTAACAGGAACGCCCGATACCACATCTATAGGTTCTGTTTTTACTGAGGCAATATATTTTCGTTCGCTTTCTGATGCACTCTTGCTAAGCCACGCATCAAATGACATTGCGCCAAGCATATCTTTTAATACCTTGGGGTTGTTGGCAAGCTGGTTAAGGTTATCATGGTATAGGGCATCATCGGCAAAAAACGATTTGCGACCAACCTCACTTCCTCTGGTAAAAGCATGGTTTAGGATAGCGTTCTCATCATCAAAAAGTTTAAGCGCATTTTCTCTGTTCTCCTTCGAAAAGAAATGAGCTTCGGTTGTTATCTCTGGTGAAGAGGAACGGAGAATTAAGCCCAAAACTAGCACACTAAAAACTGGAAGAATTGAGGCAAGCAAAATAATTCCAAACCCGCCACTCGATGCCTTATTCTTACTTGCAGCCCTAGAAACACCAATGCCCAAAGCAAGCACAAGGGGAACTGTTACTGCTCCGGTTGTTACTGCCCCCGAGTCCCAAGCCAATGCGATAATTGAACTTAAGGATTTATCAAAAGATATGTACAAAGTAAGTATTAAGGCGGCAGGAATAAGAGTGAAAATAAAGGGTTTAATAGAAAACTCGTAGTAGAACCTAAACATACCCAAAGCTACTGCTAATCCAACACCCCCGCCTATGGTATACACCAGCGCTTGGGATTGCCGTTCAAGAAGCATAAAAAGCATTGGAGCATCCCCCAGGCAGTAACCCCGGCACCAGCTGTGCGTAATGAGGTAATTGCAGGCTCTGCAACCGTCGCACCAAACCCTAGGAATATTCCAAAAATCGCAATAAAGGCTATTCCAAATTTTACTGGCAACTTAACGCCAACTCTTTCGCCTAAGGGCATAAGACCGAGCATTAAACCTTCAAGGAAAAAGGCCAATCCAAAAACCACCAAACCAATACCACCAGCAATAGACAGCGCATTGGAAAGTGGCACCCTTAGGATGACTATTTGAAAGGCAGCCAGATAAATAATTATAAACGCAATCAGCTTAATTTGTTCAACTATGCGATCCTTAGCATAGTCACCAAGCATGCCCACAGCATTTTTAAAAGGGACTTTAATTCGTTTTTTCATTAAAAGACAGATGAGTTAGGTTTTCTGTAATAAAACTAAGCAAAAAAAGAAACTCCTCCAATATTTCTCTATAATATAAATAATCAATAGGTTCTTTCTATAGGGTAGGTAGTTCTGGTTAAGGTTTACAATGAAAGTGGAGAGGTAAAGGTGAAAGCCATGAAAATCTTTGCCCTAAAATAGGGAATGCGCTGTACACCATGGTTGTTGGAAAGTAAAAAGGCGCCCTTAAACGTACTATCCTGTGGACGTAAAACCGATATAGGGCATGGTACTGCTTTCCATGTTATCATGGTGGAGATGGAGAGAGCATAAAAAAACAGCTACCCATGGGCAGCCGTTTTTTTTTACTAGTGTTTGCTTACTATTTGCTAATAAGTGCTTTGATGGCATCTAACTCTGCCTTAAGAGCATCAATTTTTCCAATTTCAGCCTTAAGGATTTCAATCTCTTTTTGCTGCTCTTTAACGGCTTCCACAAGAACTGCTGTCATCTCTGCATAGTTAACACCCATATAGCCATCCTCGGAATTTGTGAATACCAATTCGGGCACAACCTTTTCCACCTCCTGAGCAATAAAGCCAACCCGATTACCCATGCTGGGTTCAGATTTCCAAGTGAAATTAACGCCTCGTAACGTCATAACCTTAGCAAGAGAACCAGAGAGGGTGCTAATGTTCTCCTTGAGCCTTACATCGGAGGTTGCCGTTGTAAAAGTTCCATCAGAAGTTCTGTTAACTACAGTTGAATATGCTCCTGATCCAATAGAACGAACCCTTACTGTACCATTTACATCAAGGGTTTGGGTAGGGTTTGTTGCATTGATAGCAAGCCTTCTATTATCAAATTCGCCCCAGATAAGAGGTGTTGCAACCTGTGAGTTATCGATTATTAATCGATTTGACACTGTTTGAAAGTAGGAATAACCTACTTTATATCCCATAATTATATTGTTTGAGCCTGTATTGCTCCACCCTGCAGAGTTACCTATGAAAATGTTCTTATTGCCATCATTAATGGCTCCGGCATTTGTTCCAATTATAACGTTTTCGGCACCCGTTGTTAGCGAAGCCCCAGCGCCTCCACCAATAATGATTTGGTGAAAACCTGTGGTTATCTTATGGCCAGCCCAACGCCCCAATATGATGTTGAAAAACCCTGTTGTATTATTCAAACCAGCTTCGGTGCCAATGAATATATTCTGACTGCCTGTGTTCTTATAACCTGCTTTGCTGCCAATTGCAATATTATTTTGACCAGTCACACAAGAGTAACCAGCCAGATCGCCGAGGTATATGTTATTATTACTATTATTATTTCTACCAGCGGCATATCCAATAAACACATTTTTATAGGCATTAGGGCTAACTGTAGCATAACCAGTGCTGTCGCCAATAAAAACGTTATGATGCAAGTTTGTTCCTGAGTAACCTGCTGCCTGACCTAACGAGATATTATTATAGCCTGTTTTATTGTTTCGGCTTGCATTATAACCAATTGCAATGTTCGAAGAGCCCGATGTATTACTTGTTCCACTTTCATTTCCAAGAAAAACGTTGTTATTACCAGTTGTGTTTGCTTTACCTGCATAGTAGCCCATAAAGGTATTATTTGTACCAGATGTATTATACCGTCCACTCTCATTTCCAATAAATACATTATTGCTAGCATTGTTAGCATAACCTGCAAGATTACCTAGAAATACGTTGGATGCTCCAGTTGTATTGGTGAAGCCTGCCTGATTGCCGATGAAGACGTTGCTGGAAGCTGTTGTATTTGCCTGCCCAGCGTTGTACCCCATGAAAGCGTTATACTGTCCAGATGTGTTAACTGCGCCCGCCCTGTAACCTACAAAGGTATTGTAGCTGTGGGTGTTGCTATAGCCCGAATTATAGCCTAAAAAAACATTATATTGACCTGAAACATTTGTTCCCCCTGCCTCATTCCCAATAAAGACATTACTTCCCCCAGAGGTGTTTTTTAAGCCACTGCTGTTTCCAATAAAAACATTACTACTTCCAGTGGTATTTGCCTGCCCTGCGTTGTACCCCATAAACTGATTATATATACCAGAAGTAATTTCTTTACCCGCATTATGTCCAATAAAGTAGTTGTCAGGGGTAAGATCTAAGAAGTTTGAAGAACCTTGCTTGGTTTGGTCTGAAAAACCACCCACAGCAAATCCACCACGATTTCCTTTAG
>CALGIR010000195.1 GCA_937915475.1 uncultured Bacteroidales bacterium | reverse complement strand
CATAATATCGGAAAATAAATTGAGGAAAGATACTAGACCTACTGCATTACGGTGTAAGAAAGACCCTTAAGCAAGACCGACCTGATGCAGACGCAAGGGATGGCATGGATATTGCCTTATGCAAGATTGACCTAAAGCACAAGCTGCTCCACTATTCAGGTGCCCATAGGCCACTTTACCTTATAAGAGAGGGAGAACTACAGCAGTTTAAGGGCGACCGTAAAGCAATAGGCGGCATTCCTCACCCTAAAAGAGAGGAAAAAGATTTTAATAATTATTCCATCGAAATAAAACAAGGAGATAAAATTTTCTTTTTCTCCGACGGCTTGACCGATCAGATTGGAGGCAAAGACACTCGGAAATACGGTCCCCCTAGGGTTAGAGAAATGATAATTAATAATGAAGGGTTTACAATGCCCCAGTTTAATGAATTGTTTTCAAAGGATTTTGAAGGGTATATGGGGGAAAATAAGCAAATTGATGACGTACTACTAATTGGAATTGAATTCTAAATTGTTTAATATCGGTAAATTATTTAATTTTACGGACTATGGATAAAAGAAATGTCAAAGGTTTTCTTGAGTTCGTCTATGACTTTTACAAGTCGATGAAGGCTCACGAAATCACTCTCGTATATGAGGGTGAAATAACGCATCAAATTACGAAGGCCTTTACCTCCCTCACCGAGTCAAATATGGCTAAAGAGGAAGAGTCCAACACTGTACAGAAAAAAGTGTTCCACGTTATGGTTGAATGCTTGCAAAACATAAGTAAGCATGCCGATAGTTTTGGCTCGGATGACTTTCTTTTTGCGGGTCGTGGAATCTTTATGGTTAGCAAAGGCGAAATTGAATATCATGTTACAACAGGTAATGTGATTGAAAACACGAAGATTGCGGAGTTAACCAAGATTCTAGATCACATTAACACCCTTGATAAGGAAGGGCTAAAGGAATTGTATAAAACTCAGATGCGCGAGGGTAGGTTATCAGAAAAAGGTGGAGCAGGGCTTGGTTTCATAGACATTGCACGCAAGACTGGTCGAAAGTTGGACTATCATTTCCTTCCCATCGACGAAGAAAACCACTTTTTTGTCCTAACCTCAACCATTTCTAGAAACGAGTAAACAACAGAACTATGGAAACCATAAAGATCTTGGGTACCGATGATACCCCAACCGTAATTCTTGATGCGGAAAATGACATCTTCGATATTTCAGGCCGTTCGCTGCCCGAAGATGTTACTGCTTTTTACGACCCAATACTCAACTGGTTAGAAGAATATGCTGCTAACCCTAACGAGAAAACTGTTTTTTCTTTTAAGTTGGAATACTTTAATACTGCCAGTTCGAAACTTCTGCTCGATATTCTTATGAAACTTGAAGAGATGCATGAAGATAAAAAGAGCGTACTAGTAAAATGGTTCTATCCGGATGATGATGAGGATATGGAGGAAGCAGGCGAAGAGTACGCCGATATTGTTAATGTTCCGTTTGAGCAGATTAGCTACACATTAAACTAGTTTACCATTTACTCCATATTTCTTGATAAAACGGCTAAAAGTTAAACCATGAGTGAAGAGATTCTGAAGGCTCTAATGCAGCTGTTTGCAATAATTGCTAAGCAGGATGAAGGTCTTGAGTCCAACGAACGCGACTTTGTGGTAAACTTTCTAATGCAGCAACTCAACGACGAAACCGTTGAAGAGTATATTAAACTTTTCGAGCAGCATGCAGACCTTGATGCCAAAAAAGGTGGAGAAGAAGTGGATGGGCAACCCAAAAAAGTTAAGCTCACCTCGGTAAGAGATTCGGTAAAAATACTTGGAATATGTAAAAGAATTAACAGAACTATTACCCAAAAACAAAAGGTTGTAGTTCTGGTTCGTTTGTTTGAATTGGTAAATGCCGACAGAAAATTTACTGATCAACGCATGGCTATTATTAACACAGTAGCCGATGTTTTTAAGGTAACAAAAGAGGAGTTTGCTGATATTGAAAATTTTGTAATCAATAATGATCCTAAGCAACTCGACTATCCAAGTATCCTTACTATTCACGACAACGAACAAAGAGGCGAAAACTGTAAACATATCCCAACCGAAGCACTCAATGGTCACCTATTTATCCTGCAAATAAAAAGCGAAGACCTATACTTCCTACGATACACTGGCAACGAAGATGTATACCTTAACGGGCTTCCCATAAACAATAAGCGCATCTACCTATTTGCCAGCGGCAGTTCAATAAAGCTCCCCAAAGGCAAACCTGTTTACTATACCGATGTTGTTGCTCACTACCTTGCCGACTCAACTAGCATACGCATATCATATAATGTTGCCGATGTTGGCTTTAAATTTAAAAGTGGTGCTATTGGCCTTCGCAATATCAGCTTTAAAGAAGAGCAGGGAAAGCTAATTGGTATAATGGGTGCTAGTGGCGCAGGAAAAACAACCCTTCTTAATGTTTTAGCTGGTATCGAGAACCCTACAACCGGTAAGGTAACCATCAATAGGATTAATCTACACAATGAAACAGAAATGCTTGAGGGGGTTATTGGCGTTATACCTCAAGATGATCTGCTTATTGAAGAGTTAACCGTATTTCAAAATCTGTACTACAACGCCAAACTTTGCTTTAAGGATAAATCGGAGGAGGAACTCACAGAACTTGTCGATAGAACCCTTCAAAACCTTGGTCTTTACGAGCGTAGGAGTCTTAAAGTAGGATCGCCCTTGAACAAAATGATTTCTGGAGGTCAACGCAAAAGGCTCAATATAGCCCTAGAGCTTATTCGCGAACCCGCAATTCTTTTTGTTGATGAGCCTACATCTGGGCTATCGTCACGCGACTCCGAGAATGTAATGGATTTACTTAGGGAACTAACACTTAAAGGTAAGCTCATCTTCGTTGTTATTCATCAACCATCGTCAGACATCTACAAAATGTTTGACAATATGATGATTTTGGATACTGGAGGGTACATGATCTACTATGGCAATCCCGTAGAAGCAGTGATGTACTTTAAGCGTATCGACATGCAGATCAACAGCGATCAGGGAGAATGCCCTACGTGTGGAAACGTTAACCCTGAACTTATATTCAATATAATTGAAGCCAAAGTAGTTGACGAATTTGGCCGATATACCCCAATACGCAAGGTTTCGCCACAAAAATGGGAGGGTTACTTTAACGAGAACATTAAGATAGAGCCTATCCCCGATGAGACCCAGCCTCCGCCAAAATCATTGAATATTCCTTCGAAACTAAAACAGTTTCTCATATACACCACCAGAGATCTGCTCTCTAAAATTAGCAATACCCAGTACATTGTCCTTAACCTACTCGAAACCCCCATACTAGGCTTTATACTTGCTTTTGTTATTAGATACATTGCCGATCCAAACTCTAACATATATATATTTAGGGAGAATGAGAACATACCTATCTACATATTTATGACGCTTATTGTAGCCCTATTTATTGGGCTCACCGTAAGTGCCGAAGAAATATTTAGGGATAGGAAAATACTAAAACGTGAGGCATTCCTTAACCTTAGCCGCACTTCTTACCTTTTTAGCAAAATATTTATACTCCTAATCCTTTCAGCAATCCAAAGCATAACCTTTGTACTAATTGCAAATGGTATTCTACAGCTTCAGGAAATGTATTTTGAATACTGGCTGGTACTTTTCTCTACAGCTGTATTTGCCAACCTGCTAGGATTAAATATATCTGCCACATTCAACTCTGCTGTTACCATCTATATAGTTATTCCTTTGATAATGATCCCAATGATGGTTTTGTCGGGAGCCATGTTCACCTTCGAAAAATT
Organism: uncultured Bacteroidales bacterium; assembly: GCA_937915475.1. Lineage (GTDB taxonomy): Bacteria > Bacteroidota > Bacteroidia > Bacteroidales > Tenuifilaceae > Perlabentimonas. The sequence goes on along the minus strand of CALGIR010000195.1, from coordinate 2,713 downwards.
AAACAGAACTGTTGGTAGCTTTAATAGGGTTCCGCTTATTGCAGAGTTTATGGTTACCAAATGGGGTTATGAAGCCCTTGTTGTTCATCAATTTAAGGACAACGAATTCCAAAAGAATTTTTATGATATCGAAAAAACTGAACGAAATGCAGACTACAAACTTGTATACTACATCCCTGAACTTGAGAAGATAACCACCGAAAGCATTGAACTTATCCCTAGCAAAGAAAAGAACAAGGAAAAACTATCGGACAATATACTTGTTTTATACAATTCGCTTTTTAATGAGCTAAACTATCTGGCCCCTGCAATACCTTATAGGTATCTTGATTCGTTAAACTTTAACTCGTTCAGTTTTGAGGTTGCATACTCTACGTTAGATTACCTCGAGGAGCTTAAAAGACACTATAGTCATATTTTTCAGACTGCCAATCAAAAGCGAGATCGTTTAATTTCGCACCTTGTTACTACAAATGCCAAACTATACGAAGCAAAACGAAATGCATACCATAATGAGAGTGTTGCCGATTTAGCTACTAAAAAGTTTGAAAAGAACAATATACTTCAGTACAAGGGTGAACTTGTCCAACAGAATGACCCAATTTATCGAGATCCCATTCCAAATAATCGTTTCGATTTTAGGTCGCACTTCCTTGCGCCTCGAAAACATTTTTTAGGTAAGTTCTACGATACATTTTGGTTCAATGTCTGTTTTATTTGGTTCATGTCCATTGTTCTATATATTACACTATATTTTGAGTTACTTAAGAAGCTTATTGAGTTTTTCGGTAAAATAAAATTGCCAAAACTAAAAAAATAATATACTTTTATGTTTTAGGGCGACCAATCTATTTAACTTAAGATTACTATGCAAAAACTATTAATCCTTATTATAAGCACAGCCTTGTTGATGTCATCGTGTAGGTTCTTCTCTTCAGATAATATTAGCAAGGATGAGTTCAATATCCCCGATGAGTTATATGAAGATCAACCCTTAGAGATTGCTTCTGAAGTAATTGACGATATGATCCAAAACGTAGCTTCGCCCGTTGAGACTGCAGCGCTAATTAAAGGATTAAAAATCCCTTTTAACCGAGGTTACCTCGCGAATACGAGTTCAGAAAGTTCCCTTAACACTAGCTTTCAAAAGGCACTAGGACTTGGAATATTCGGTGCTGATTTAGGCTACATCAATATGTACGAGAGAACATCCCTAGTGCTAAATTATATAACTACAATAAAAAACTTAGCCGATGGGATTCAGGTTGGCCAGTTTTTCGATTTTAGTACTCTGAGCCGAATTGCCACTAACAGAGAAAATATTGACTCACTTGTCCTAATTTCTCAGCAAAGTTTTAATCGAATCGATAGTTACCTCCGCGAAACTAATAGGGCACAGCTAAGCGTAGTTATTGTTGCCGGTGTTTGGATAGAAGGTTTGCACATTACGACCAGAGTTGCTCAAGAAACCAATAACCCAAGGATTAATGAAACCATTGGTGAACAAAAGATTATTATGAACAGCCTTATGTTACTGCTCAATAACTATAAGAAAGACCCCAATATTGCTTCGCTGATTTCAGATTTTGAAGAAATTCAGTTACTTTTTAAAGATATTAAAATTACCTACGAATATAACGAACCTACTCCTGTTGAAAAGAATGGTGTACTAACTTTCCAGCAAAATGATAAGCAGTTTATCGAGATGTCTGATGAAACATTGCAAAGCATTATTGAGAAAGTACAAAAAGTTAGAAACAAACTTTTAAAGGGCTAATAACATTAGAAAACTTTTGGCTATGAAGAATAGATTTACTCTTTTTTTAGTTTTAATATTCCTGTTGGGATTCTCTGCAAATTCATTAGCGCAATCAGAAGATGATTTGGTTGAAATTTGCGCAATGGTGGCGGGTGATGCAACCCTTCTTAAGGACTTCACAATACGCCTTGACGCTGGAAATCCCCCACCTACACAACGCTTCTCTGTTATCCTTAAAAAGGGGATAAAATATAGGTTTTCTGTGTGTAACTCTAATGATTTTGAAGGAAAGGTTGTACTCCAACTACTCGATAATACCCGATTACAGGCCACAACCTATGTTGTAGCAACTGGCAAAGATTATCCTTCCATAGACTACTCTTGTACAAAAACTGGCGCCTACCACCTTTTTTATACCTTCAGAGATGGCAAACCAGGCCTTGCGGTGGGCTTACTTTCTCTTGTTGATACAATGTAACATAGGTTCACATAAAAATATAAAAAAGGGAATGTAACTTTTGTACATTCCCTTTTTTATCCCTAAACCAAATAAAAAAAGCCTGAAATAATTCAGGCTTTTGCTCCTCATCTAGGACTTGAACCTAGGACCCCCTGATTAACAGTCAGGTGCTCTAACCAACTGAGCTAATGAGGAATGTTTGTGAAGCAAAATGTTCTTCAATTTTGCGAGTGCAAATATAGCACCTTTTCCATTTACAGCAAATTTTTTAGCTAGTTTTTCAATATATTCTTTATATTAAAAATCATTCGTGTCCGGTAAAAAAACACATTTTGGGATAAATGATTCGTGTTGCGATTGGCATCGGCCGGTGAACCGAAAAATAAGCACAGCGGGCGTTAAGAAAAATCTGCTGTTTGCAGCACCGATCGTAGGGAGGTGCAAGTTCAGATTATTTAGACCGCATCGCGTAGTTTTTCGAGTGAGGCGGACGC
>CALGIR010000194.1 GCA_937915475.1 uncultured Bacteroidales bacterium | reverse complement strand
TAGGGTTGAGTTCTCTGTGTGCTTACTAAGAATTTCGGTGGCCTTGCCAAGGGTAAGAATACCCTCAGTTACCAAATCAGCACCCTTCATATGCGATATTGGGGGTAAATCTGGGTCGGTAAACTCGAAGCTGTCCTCAATTTCAACATTCAATTCGCGGGATATAATGTCGCCTGTCGTGGCGCCACAAATAACTTTTTTGCCCTTAAAGTTTTTAAATTCATTTACCAGTTTTGCATCATTTTCCTTATCGAAAGGGGGACCAGTGGTAATTAGAAGTTTTCTGGGTTCTCTAAAGTAGACTGTGGCAGCGCTAATATCATCCTTTGGGTGATAGTTGTCGTTTACATAAGCCATGTTGACAAGTTTTGTGCTAAGTTTTCGGGCCGACACTTTGTGCTCATTTTTAACCACAAGTAATGCAAAATCCTGTGCTCTTTTAAGTTCCCAACCTAAGGGATACTCTTTGCTTCCCAAACCCGATTGGGTAATGCCATCGCTCCAGGCAATTATTCTATCCTCGCGTTGAGGGGTAAAGGTGCAGTAGCGTAGCTCCTTACCTGCATTAATTTCGCTTTGTAGGATTATGCATTGCCAGTTAGGCTCAAACTTCTCCTTTCCTCTTAAAATAAGACACTCTGGATTATCGTACTCAAGTATTCGGGTTTCCCCATTATGCTCAATGTCAATTATGGTAAAGGTTGAATAGCTCATTTGTCTTACAGAGCAAACGGGGAGTGTATTCATAATTATATCAGCAATCCTGTTCATCTCCTTATGCTCAGTTGTAAATTTGAGCGCCATGGTTGCCGTAAGCGTTGCCAGTACATTTGCCTTTACGCCATGCCCCATTCCATCGCTAAGTACAATAATAGTTCTGTCTTCGCCATAAACTCGTTGGCTAAGGAAAACATCGCCGCTTATGCGTTCACCTTCGTGCTGTTTTTGTTGGCAATTTACTTCGATAAAAAAATTTTGGGACATTTTTTTTCTATACGTTGATATAGTTTGATACTAAGATTACTATTTAGAATCTTCGCTATCCTCTTTGTATGTTCTGATAATTGAATTGAGCATATGCTCGGTTTCGGCAGCACCCTCACCCAGTAAAAATCCGATTTTTTGAACCATGGCAAGATTAATGTCAACCGCATCTGTAATTCGCTTAATAACCTCTTCCTTTCTAACATCAGGGGCATACATATCTCTGATTACTGCTCCAATTATGCTACCCTTTTTAATGGTAAAAACCGATAAGTTGAGTAGATTGTCATTATAGTGTATGTCCCTATTCTTTATATCTTCATCATTCTGAAGTACATGAGAGAATAGGTTGTAGATATTATAGGGGAGTAGGGTTTTCAGGTCAGCGCCAACTAAACCTGGAACAACCTCACTAATCTCTATAGCATCATCGCCTAAGAGGTCGATAAAACTCTGGTTACTTTGTACTACTTTCAATTTTTTATCAACAATAACTAAGGCCGAAGGAAGTTTTTTTATCATCGTATTAATTGTCTCCGAGGCATCGCTCGAGGCTTCTTGTTCCCGACGGGCAACTTTTTCTGCTTCTTTGAGTGCTTCCTTTGTTTGAGCTAATTTATCGTTTGTACTCCTAAGCGTATCAATATACTCAAATCTATTGTTAAGAGAGTAGTTTAAGCACATATCGGTGTGAGCCAAACCAGAAGTTACGGCCACGGCAAAGTCTTTGCAACTTGCATATCCACAGGCCTCGCATCCAAAAGCATTACCTATCTTATCCTTCCCAATTACCTTTAGAACCTCGCGAATTTTTTCATCCGAAGGAGGTTTAATTCTTTGATCGTTAGGATAAAAAGAGCGTTCTAACTTATGCACCTTATGTTTTTCAATGTTCTTCTCCCACGTTTTAATATCAAGTGATTTTAATCTTTTGTTCGAATAGTTAACCACTCTAGTTCGCCGAATAAATTTCTCTCCACCCCTAGATGTTCCTGGACCCATGAGGCATCCATCGCAATAGAAAAGGTTAAAATGCCTGCTAATTGTTTCAGCATGGCCTTCAAATTCACTTATTGCATCGAGAACACTATCCCTGCCCTCGGCAGTAATAATTTTTCCAGAAAGTAAATCTTCACTAATATCAACAGCCTGTAAAAGTCCATTGGCAATGGGGAGTAATGAGCCTTTGTAACCAATAGGTACATCAAAATCGTTATACTCTAACTTACTTTCTTTTATGCCAAACTCATCAAAAAGTTCTCTGAGTTCAGTAAACGTTAGCACAGAATTAACCATACCGTCATCCGTAAAAAGTTTGGCTTCATCCTTGGCTTGTATGCACGGTCCTATATATACAACCTTGGTATCTTTCCCGTACTCCTTGCGGACAGCCTTTGCGGTTGATATCATGGGCGAAACGATGGGGGCAAGGTTGTTTACCAGTTCAGGGTGGTACTTTTCTACCATCGACACAACTACAGGGCAAACGGAGGTTATGAAGTATTTACCCTTAAAGTCTTCGAACAGTTTTTTATACTGCTGAGCAACCATATCAACACCAAAACTTACCTCGCAAACATACGAAAACCCAAGCGATTTGATCATTTGCACAAACTTCCGGTAGTCAGTAATATCTACAAACTCCCCGGATATTGAAGGAGCAACAATTGCTGCAATTTTACCTCCCTCTTTTAGAATCGTTTTTACCTCTTCTTTTGACGATCGGTATGAAATGGCATCAACTGGGCAAATGGTTAAACAGCTGCCACAGCCAATACAGCGGTTGGGCAGGATAGTGGCATGGCTAGTTTCTGGCTTTACCTCAATTGCTTTAACCGGACAAACCCTAACGCATGCGTAGCAATTAATGCACTTTTCTTTGCTTATTGAGATTAGTTGATGCATTGTCATTTAGTGTTATATGTCGAAAGTGTTCCTTAAGATTCCTGTAATTTTAAATCTATCGATACCGCTATGCAGCTTTCCGTTAACTTTAATATTTGGCCCTTTAACACAGTTTCCTAGGCAATGGCTACCATTAAGATTCACCTTTTCGGATAGATTATTTTCTTTTATAAAGTCTTCTATTGTTTTTAATATATTCTTATTCCCTCTCGAAAAGCATGAACTTCCTAGGCAGACCTCAAATTCAACTCTTTCGCTCATTGTCAATAGTTGTTAATTTAATAACCCTCAAAGATAATCATTATTGATCTTTGGATGAGTTTACAGAGAATAATTACTTGTTTTTTTACGGTATAATGCTGGTATCTAAAAATTAGTTTTTGGAAATGGGCTTAGAGTCTCTTGTTTCGAAACAAAGGGAGATTGTGTTTAAGTACAATTTCTATTTTACTTGCTTTGCAATCTATCTGCTAACTTCTTTAGGCTACTATTTAAGTTTTTAGGATGCTAGAGGTGAATTTAATTAGTTTACTCTGCCATATTAATAATCTATTAAAACGGTTTGTTTTTTTGTGTAACTTTGTCGTTGCATTGCCTTTCTATGTTTTTTGGGTTTAAAACAAATTTTTAAAAACATAATTAATGTCCATGTTTTGGTCTAATAGCAAACATGAATGAATAAAATGTGGATCCTCTATTTGATTGTTAATAAATATGAAGAATGCATTATAACTTATTTGTAGTTAATAACTTAAAGGGTTTATACCGATGAAACTTCCTGAAAGAACAGTTGAACGGCTTAGCGAGTACCGACGAACATTGCTGGAGTATTTGGCAAAGGGTAAAACTCACATTTTCTCTCATGAGTTAGCAGGATTACATAACATTACCGCTGTTCAGGTTAGACGCGATTTGATGCTAATTGGATACTCAAGTTTGAAAAAAAGAGGATACGATGCACAACAACTCATTGATGTTATCGGGAAACTTATCGATCACCCTTTGGGGCTAAACGTTTGTGTTATAGGTATGGGGAATTTGGGTAGAGCGGTAACAACATACTTTACAGGGAAAAGGGCTAAACTTAACGTTGTGGCTACTTTTGATGTTGACGATAGTAAGGTAAATCGTGTTATATCGGGGGTTAAATGTTACCACATTAACGATTTGAAAAAGGTTGTCGATCAGTATAAAATATCAATAGCAATTATTGCCTCCCCACCAAATACTGCAGTTTCAATTTCTGAAATGGTTGTTACGGCAGGTATAAAAGGAATTTTAAATTTAACCACAACTCCCTTAACCATTCCCCAAAATGTTTATTTAGAGGAGTACGATATGATTACATCTATAGAAAAGGTTGCTTATTTTGTAAAAGGGATTGAAAGTAAGTAGTTGCTTTGTTTCATAAAGTTAATTAATAGGCATATTTATGCAGGTTCATTATGGTCTCGAGAGCGTTAAGCGAATTAGAAATGCCGTTGTAACAACAGGCTTATTTGATGGAGTTCACATTGGCCATAAGACGATAATTAACAAAATAAATCAAATTGCACAAAGTATAAACGGGCAGTCTGTTCTGATTACTTTTTACCCACATCCGCGAAAAGTGCTTTATCCCGAAACCGAGGGTAAAGAGTTGATGTTTATTAACTCTCAGTCGGAGAAGATAGAATTGCTTCGTAAAGCAGAGCTTGATCATTTGATTATTATAAAGTTTGCCATTGAGTTTTCACGAACCTCATCGGAGCAGTTTATTCGCGATATTCTAATTGATAAAATTGGAGTAAAGTACATTGTCATTGGGTTTAATCATCATTTTGGGCATAACCGTAAAGGCAATTTTGAATATCTTTATAATTTAAGCCAAGAATTAGACTTTAAAATTGAAGTGATTCCTGAGCAGGATATTCACCATGAAACGGTTAACTCAACAACCATTCGAAAGGCCATTAAAGGGGGGCAAATACAACGTGCAAACAGTTATCTCGGTCATGAATATATAATAATTGGTGACCTTGGTAAAGGGACACATTTATTTGAGGACATTAATTTTCCAACGCTTACAGTTCAAATAGAGGAAGCGGGTAAGCTAATCCCCGCCAAAGGCATATATGCCGTTGCTGTACAATGGGGAGGTAAGCAATATAGAGGTATGGCAATTATTTGGCAAACCCCCAATGAGGAGCAGCCGTTTGTTGAGATTCATATTCTTAATTTTGATAACAACTTTCCCAATGATGATGCTACTGTTTACTTCCATAAGCAAATTCAATTTGGAATAACCATTGCCAATATTGACGAATTAAGAAGAGAACTTCAGAATGGTAAAGAGCTTGTTGATGAGCTTGTTTTCTAATATTATCTTTCCCAAAGCCATTCTAATATTAGTTTTCTGCCATAGTAGTTGTTGTGTAATAATGAGCTTTACTCAATTTTAGTTGTTCACATAGCAGTTGAACACAAAAATTGATTATATTTATGCTATAGCATTAATTAAAAACTTTAAAACTGAGATTTATGGCTAAACTAACAACAAAGTACATGGGTTTAACGCTAAAAAACCCAATAATTGCAGCAAGTTCGGGTCTAACAAATAGGCTAAGCGACATCGTTGAGCTTGAGGCTCAGGGAGCAGGTGCTATTGTACTAAAATCGCTCTTTGAGGAGGAGATAATAATGGAGGCACGAGATAACATAAATAAGATGCAGGCCACAGGTTTTATCTATCCTGAGACAACGGAATATTTTGATTACGATGAGATGGAGGACCCCATTGCCAACTACCTTAAGCTAATTAGCGACGCAAAGAAAGCGGTTAAAATCCCAATTATAGCAAGCATTAACTGCGTTACCTCAAACAAGTGGCCCGAGTTTGCTAAACGGATTGAGGCTGCCGGTGCCGATGCCCTTGAACTAAATGTTTTTGTGCTACCCACCGACATGAATAGAACTGCAGAGGAGAATGAAAAGGTTTACTTTGATGTTATTTCTAAAGTAACCAGTTTGGTATCTATTCCAGTGGCAATAAAAATAAGCCAATATAACACTGCACTGGGTAGTTTTATTAAGCGATTATCCGATACGCCTATAAAATCAATTGTACTATTCAATCGGTTTTACAACCCCGATTTCGATATTAATACCCTCGATTTTACCTCAACAACAGTTTTAAGTTCCCCCACAGAACTAGCCTTGCCCTTACGTTGGATAGCTGTTATGGCCGATAGGGTTAATTGCAGTCTGGCTGCATCAACGGGTATCCACGATGGACCTGCTGTTATAAAAGCATTGCTTGCTGGTGCCGATGCGGTTCAGATAGCTTCAACCCTATACCGTAATGGGTTTGGTTATATTGGTACAATGCTAAAGCAAATTGAAGAGTGGATGGGAGAGAAGGGATACAAAACCATTGATGATTTTAAGGGAAAGATGAGTCAATCTAAATCACACAATCCTGCTGTTTTTGATCGCGTTCAGTTTATGAAATTCTTTAGAGATAGAGTTAGAGATTAGTTCAAGCTATATACGTAATGCTTTCAATGCCGGATTGAATTTATTTCAATCCGGCATTTTCCATCATTCAGTAATCTATAAATTGTCTGTTATACAAGGTTTTTTAGTATTGTTAATATGTTTTTATACCTGTTGATATAAATTAAGTTAAGCCATTATTTTAAGGCTTTAATTTTAGTAACTTCGCCCCGTCATAAAGACATAAGACTGTATATGAGAGAAGAGAGCGATTTTTTTTATAACGAAGATGAAACCATGGAGGTTGTGTTGCGGTTTGAAACTATGCTCAAGCACAAGCAGAGTTTCTTTTTTGATGTAGTTGATTTCGAAAGCATTATCGATTTTTACTTGAGTTCAGATAATTCAAAACTAGCAACCGAGGCAGTTGAAATTGCCTCTAGCATGCATCCGTATTCTACCGAAATTCAGCTTCGTAAGGCAGAGATGTTCGTTATCAATAAAAAATATAGTGAAGCCCTTTCCATACTATCAATGCTTGAGCGTATTGAGCCCGATAATGGAGAGGTTTTTTTCCTAAAGGGGCAGGCTTATCTTGAGCAGAAAGAGCTGGAAATGGCAAACAAAGCATTTTGGCAAGTAACAGAATGCTCCTTAGAAGATAAGGTAGAGATGTTTTACCATATTGCCTCACTTTACCAAGAGGCAGACGAAGTAAACTTAGCTATTCGGTTTTTACTCTTAGCCTACAGTATCGAAAGCACGTCATTAAATGTACTATTCGATTTGGGCTATTGCTATGAGCGAATTGACGAGTTGGGAGAAAGTGAGAAATACTACAACCTTTATCTCGATATTGCCCCATTCTCATCGAGCGTTTGGTATAACCTAGGCATAATATTTACACGAAGCGGGAATTTTGCAAAAGCTTTAGAAGCATACGATTTTGCATTGGCTGTTGACCCTACAAATGTTTCGGCAATTCACAATATGTCAAATACCTATGCTACGCTAGGGAAGTATGGCGAAGCTGCTAAACTCTTCATTAGTTTAATAGATTTTGAACCCGAAAACCCCAGGGTGTACTCATCCATAGGTGAGTGCTACGAAAAGTTGGAAGAAAACGAAAAGGCCATTGAGTACTTTGATAAGGCTTTGAAAATATTATCATCGCTCTCCGATGCTTATTATGGGAAAGCCTTGGTTTACCTTAAAACGGAGAGAGTTAATCTTGCCCACGAGAACATTAAAATGGCATTGGCCCTTGAGGCAGAAAACTACGACTACTGGCTATGTTTGGCTAAGGTTAAGTTTGGAATGGGAAAGGATGATGAAGCCATAGAGGCTTACAAGGAGGCAACTCTGCTAAATGCCGATGAGCCAGATGCTTTTATTGGACTTGCTGAGATAAGACTTTTTCAAGAGGATTTTGATGAGGTTGAAGAGATATATCGCGAGGTAGCCGATAAATTCTCGGATAATTCGACGATAAAAATTATTTATGCAGCCGCCCTCTACCTACAGGGTAAGTCAAAAACCTCAATACGTGTGCTCAAACAGGCTAAAATTCAAAATCCTTTTGCGGTTGAAGAATTCCTAGTTATTGTATCGGTTGTTAGCGATGATGATTTTGTTTTAGAACTAGAAAAGATATAACAATCTATTTTAAATACCACCCTAATTTTCTCCACCCTATGAGAGTACATGACTTACCTAAGGTTCCCCAAAGGGACTTAAAACCCCGTGGCAAAGGTTTAACCATGGTTATGGATAAAGGATTAAGCGTTCGCGAAACTGAAGACATGGTTAGCGTTGCGGGCGATTATATCGATTATGTTAAATTTGGTTTTGGCACGGCCTTGGTCTCACCAAACATAAGGGAGAAAATTAAAGTACTTAAGAGCGCTGGAATAAGAGCATACCTAGGTGGTACTCTTTTCGAGGCTTTCCTTGCTCGAAATATGTTTTCAGAATATCAAAAGTTACTCGATTTCTACGAATTCGACCTTGCTGAAATATCTGATGGTACCCTTGAAATGAAGCATGACGATAAATGCGATTTCATTGTTAAACTCTCAAAGCAAGTAACCGTAATCTCCGAGGTTGGCTCCAAAATGGCTGGCGTTGAAATACCAAACGACCAGTGGGTTCAGATGATGAAAATTGAGCTTGCTGCAGGTTCAATTAAGGTTATTGCCGAAGCGCGCGAAGGAGGGAATATAGGTATTTACAATCAGGATTGCTCTGCTAACAATGAGCTAATTGATAGTATTGTACAAAATATTAATCTTGACGATGTACTCTGGGAAGCCCCTTTAAAAAATCAGCAGGCGTGGTTTATTAAAATGTTTGGGGCAAATGTCAACCTAGGCAATATTGCTCCAACCGAAGTAATTGCGCTTGAAACGCTCCGTGTTGGTTTGCGTGGCGACACCTTTTTTCAGTATCTTAACGCTTAGGCTACCCATCATATGCTACAAGTGATTAAACGTAAGAGCACCTATGGTTTGTGCCCTTTTCTAATATTGATATATAATTTCATAAAAAAATTATAAAAGATAATGAAAGCCTGTTTAGTGCAGCATTTAATTTTTCTCCTAAAGGGGATGGGAATGGGTGCAGCAAATGTAATTCCTGGGGTATCTGGCGGAACGGTGGCGCTAATAACCGGAATATTTGAGCGAATTATAAACGCAATTAAATCGTTTAATTTAACCGCACTATCTCTCCTTTTTAAGGGAAAAATAAAGGAGTTGATTATCTACGTTGACTTTTACTTTCTTCTTTCCGTTGGTATTGGGATGATCGTAAGCATTATTAGTTTGGCCAGAGTCCTAAAATTCCTATTCGAATCATACCCAGTTTTTATATGGGCATTCTTTTTTGGCCTTATTGTAGCATCCGTTTTTTATGTGGGCAAAACTGTTACCAAATGGCGTTTTAGCGTCTATTTGTTTTTTTTAACGGGTACAGCAATTGCTGTTTGGGTTTCTTTTATGAACCCGGCCACTCCAAATGATTCATTTCTATACCTTGTATTATGCGGTGTAGTAGCTATTTGCAGCATGATTCTTCCCGGACTTTCGGGGTCATTCGTGCTTATCCTAATGGGTAACTATGAACTGGTGATGATTGACGCTGTAACCCAAGGCAATTTCACGGTATTACTGCCCGTTGTGCTAGGTGGTATTGTTGGAGTTATTGCTTTTTCGCATGTTCTATCGTGGGTTTACAAAAAATTTAAAGACCAAACCATCGCACTGCTCACTGGTTTTATACTTGGATCGTTAAGTATACTGTGGCCATGGAAGCAGGAGATACTTAGTACAAATTCGGTTGGTAATTTAATCTTAAAGGAGGGCAATCCCATTGTACAGGGTTACAATTTGATACTACCCGATGCCTTTACCACTGAGGTAATTATTGCTATAGTGCTTGCATTGCTTGGTTTTGGTGTAATTGCACTTATGGAGAAGTATGCAGGTATACAAAAGGAGAGATAATCTTTTAACTGCTAATTTGAAATAGGATGAGGTTAGCTACTGGAAAACTAAATTTATTAGTGTACATAGTTTCAACGCTGACTCTTTTAGTATTTGTCTTTTATTTAATTCCCAAGTTTGGTATATATCCATTTCAAGAGCATATAAAGTTACTCGATTTAAGGTTTTGGTATACACCCATTGATGTCTTTCATCTGTTTTCTCAGCTAGGGGTTAATGGTAGAGATGTATATCGCTTTTTTACTATTTTTATCGATATGCTTTACCCTCTTGTTTATGGCTTTTGGTTTTATCTATCCTTAACTTTTTTACTTAAAAAATTATTCCTGAATAACAGTAAGTTTCAGAGTCTGAGATTCATTCCATTTGGCATTGTACTATCCGATTATATTGAGAATTTAAACATTCTGTACTTACTTAACACATTCCCTCAAATAAGCGAAGTTATAGTGATTATTGGTGCAATTGCTTCTTTTTCAAAGTGGATTTTCACCATATTAACAATTCTGATTCTAATTATCGCTACTTTTATAGTTTGTGCAAAGTATATTAGCAGGTTTAAAATAAAAACATTTAAGAACTAAATGTCTCGTATACCCTTTATAATACTTATATTTCTAATGCTCTCAGGTTTTATCTTTGGGCAAGATTGCTCACCTCAAAATATAAATTTTAAGAGCGGAGAGAGGATAACTTACAGGGCTGTTTACAACTGGGGATTTATATGGGTAAATGCTGGTGATGTTGAGTTTGCTGTAAACGACACTTCTTACCTAGGAAAGCCCGCATTACATTTAAAATCAACAGGATGGAGTCTTAAGAAATACGATTGGATTTTTAAGGTGCGCGATAGGTTCGAATCTATTGTCCACCCAAAGACTATTCAACCTTACTGGTTTGAACGCGATACGCACGAGGGCAAGTATGATGCTTTTAATCGTTATGTTTTTAACTACTCCGAATCTATATTAGATATTATTAGTCAAACCAGCAATCGACCCTTTAAGAAAGAAATACTGCCCCTTAAACCGTGCACTTTCGATGTGCTAAGCGCAATATATTACTGTAGAAATATCGACTTTAGCCCCTATAGCAAGGGTGACAAGATTCCCTTAACAATGGCCATTGATAATGAAATATTTGATTTGCATCTTCGGTACATGGGTAAAGAGAGGCTACAGACCCGAACGGGTGAAGTTTTTAATACTATAAGGTTTAAAGCAATGTTGGTGGATGGCACAATCTTTAAGGGAGGAGAGGATTTGGACGTTTGGGTAACCGATGATAAGAATAGGGTACCCATATTGATTGAGGCAAAAATTATAATCGGGTCAGTAAAGGCTGTTATTACTGGTATGGAGGGGCTTCGTTATCCTGTCGAGTCGAAAGTGGGAAATTAAGCCATATAATGGTTGTTCAATTTGTTTTTTTATACTTTTGATATGTAATTAACTTAATATCGAACTAATTGTAAAACTAACACTTAACCCAAATGGCACACTTTTATCGATTAACTAGAACTTTTAGCATCCTTATGGTTCTTTTAGTTACTGCAACTTTCTCATTTGCAGCAAACGAAGTTGACCTTAAGTTTAACCTAAAAAAAGGTGATGTAACCAAGTATAGAACCAGCATTGACATGACAACATCTCAAACAATGGGGGAAATGGTGCAAACCGTTGAAATGAATCAAATTTTTGAGTACACAATTGATGTTAAAGACATTGCCAGCAACGGAAATTTTAGCACTCAGATTACCTATACTAGGGTTGCTATTAACATGGTGGCTGGTGGTATGGATATGGCATTTGATTCCGATGACGAATCGACTGCAAATCCTCAATTTTCAAGTTTTGGCGCATTGATTGGAAAAAGCATTAATGCAACCTTCACGCCAAAGGGCAAAATTATAGAGTTAGATGGTGTTGATGCTATGATAAATGAACTTGCTGGTGACAACGAGGCAATTAGAACTCAGGTAGAGCAAAACTTAACCCAAAGTTTTGACGATGAGAAGATGAAGCAGATGTTTGGGGGATCATTCATTGAGTATCCAGCTAAACTAGTTAAAGTGGGAACAAAATGGACAGAGAACCAGACCATTAATAACCAGTTTACACTTAACGTTATAAACAACTATGTGGTAAAGGGAGTTGATGCCGATTTTGTTAACCTTGACGTAACATCTACTCTTGCAACTACTCCTGGTAATAAATCCGAAATGCAGGGGATGGAGGTAAGTTTCAATCTCTTTGGTACGCAATCGGGAACCATTAAGGTTGACAAAAAGAGTGGTAAGGTTGTTGAGTCTACAGTAAACCAAAATATATCTGGAAACCTCTCAGCCGATATGGGTGGTCAGAATATGGATATACCCATGACCGTTGCCTCAAAATCTGCTACAAAAATTATTAAATAGTTAACTTATTTATTTTTGATGAATGTCTGATTAAGCTTGGCTTTGTCGGACATTTTTTTTAATACTTAATGAATTTTCCTGTTCCTCTGCCTTTCACAACAAGCGGTTATCGGTGTCAAAAATATTGCTAAACTTCAATAATTCTAGTAATTCAGCTGCTTGTATAAGCTGAAATATCTCGGTTGTGAATCTATCAGTGAAAACCTTAGAGTTCACTGTATCAGATAACTCCAGTCCTTTTTCTGTAGATGTGTTCCTGGTGTAGTACTGGTTATTCCTTCACCCATAATAGTTATTAGTGGTTTCAATGGTTGTGGTTTTTTGCTTGAGTCGAAGTTGTTTGTAATACATCCCGCCTGCCCAAACTATAAAGTGCTATGAAAAGGTAGAGTAAATTGTTTTTTATAAAACCTTGAATCCTACACCAAGTTCTAAATAATCGGCAATGGTCCAGTGTGTTTTTAGTGCTAAATGCAGAAAAACTCTATCAAAAGGTCTGTATCGTAAACCTACTCTTTGATAAAATTTACCATTGCGCGAATCGAGGTTGTAAACATAACCCCCAAGGGCAAAAACAGCCGATAACCGATTAAGAATTAACTCCGAGTTAATGGCTATACCACTTTTTGCAGCTTGCCAGGGTGTTTCCCAATTTACATGCTGGTAATCGAGTATGAATTTGTTTGAAGTATCGTACATAAAATCGGCAGTAACCCCTGCCCGCCATAATTTTTTTATGGGGTAGCTGTACTCTATGGAAAATGAGCTAACAAAATATCTTGGACCACCTACGCCCTTTACCTCTTTCTGAGAAGCAATTCCTAGCAGCATTAAGCGGTGCGTTTCATTTATAAAGGGATATTTCGTACTTTTGGAAGTCTTTAAGCTGTTTAGGATATGGTTTGCCCCAACTGATATTAATGTGTAGTTAAGACCAGAGTTTGGCTTCTTATAGCTTCCGTTAGAGAAGTGTATAAGATTAAAGTTAGCATTTAGGGTAAGGTTGTTATTTATACAATAGTTTAGCGTTGCCCCTAGGTTTATAAAAGCATTAAAATGCGTCGAAATGGCTGTATTTTTAAAGTTTTGAGTCCTGTGGTATGTCTTGGTAATATATCCCAAACCAGAGCCTACTATAAAGCCTAAGTTCAGGTTTTTGCTTGGTGAGTATATAGGGAAGTCAATAAAAGGATAGAGTGCATGGGAGTATCCCAATGTTTTACGATTGCCTAAATCCATAAAAAAGTAGGATACCCCATACTTAGGATAGCCGTAAAATTTATGCCATAACTTTTCACCATTACCCTTTAGTATATACGAAACCTCAATTGCTGTGGCGGGATTGGTTCTTAACAGTTCCATCTCTTTATGATGATACTGAAGAACGCCAGTGTGCACCTTTAAACCAAATCCTTGTGCAATCGTAGTTGTATCAGCACTAGCTGAATTGGCTATAAGACAATAAAGTAGAGTTAAGCTTAAAAGCGCGAGTTGTTTAATCATCAATAATGCTGCTGTATTTTTGGGTAGGCTAAATTAGCAACAAAATTCGTTAATAAGTGTGAGACAAAACAAAGATGGGTAGTTCAAAGCAAATTTGAACTACCCATAAAGTTGAATACTAACTCTTTACTGTAAAGCAACTCTTTGTACCGTTTTCCCATTTTCAGCTTGCACTACCACAAGATAAATACCTGAGTTTATATGGTTAGGAATGTTCCACTCAACGGTATTCTGCCCATCATGGGCTATGCCTTTGTAAATTGTTGATACTTGCTTTCCATTTGTATCAAATAATGCTATACTTACACGTTGAGTTGTATTGCTTTGATACAATAGGTTTAATTGGCTAGTGGCTGGATTAGGCCATACTTTTAGTCCACTGCTTTTATCTATTCGTGGATTCATATCTACACTTAGCATGTAGTCGTCGCGGTTAATGTGCTTTGTTGTGTACATCCTGTACTCACCTGGTTCTAAGCTAAGCACTTGCGATTCGTTATCGACTTGATATTCAGTTTGCTCGTAGTAATTATGCCATTTGCCTGTATTTGGGAATGTTACCGTAATGTCTGTTTGGGTTACCCCAAAGTTTCCAACTATAACAACATCCATCTCGTTGTGATTTAGTATTATCGTTTTACCTGCTCCCGAAAGTGATACAGAAAAGTTGTCAGTCCTAAAAGATGGAAAAGCCTTTCTTAATGCAATTAGTTCAGCCCATGAATTGTACAAGTTTCTTCGGCCCCAAACACCAAAGTAGTCCCATTTAACAGGCTTTCTGCCGGTACGGCCATTAAAATCAATGGGAATATCATACCCAAGTTCGCCAAACTGCCAAATCATTTTTGGCCCGGGGATAGTGAAAAAGAAATTCCCGACTAGTTCTTGTCTTTTAAGCGCAATATCAACGTTTTTCACGTTATGGTCAGGGTTTGTGCTATTACCATAGGTGATATTTTTGTACATCATTCGCTCCTCGTCATGGCTCTCCATATATCCCACAAGGTGAGGAACGCTCCAGCCTCTTTGCTTGTATGAAACGCCACTAAAATTTGAGTCAGTTAGCCAACCCATGCTTGCCTCGTTATAGCTATGGTTCATGTTTCCCCAAATAAGCATGCCAAGCCCTTCGCCGCTGCGATATTGGGCAAGTTCCTTTTCCTCGCTATTCTCGGTAAAGTGCTCAAGTATAACGTAAGCATCGGGGTTTACGCTCCATATATAATCAGCGTAACGTTTTAGTATTGCAATACGCTCACTATTGTAGTTCCAACCCTCGTTGCCTGAGGTTTGATTCGTAAAACCTTTGGTAAAGTCGAACCTAAAGCCATCAACTTTAAACTCTGTTAGCCAGTATGCTGCAACCCTGTCAATTAAATCTTTGGTATAGGGGCTTAGGTGATTAAAGTCGTAACCCCAGCAGTAGGGTGGGTGAGGACAGGTTTGGTTGTACCAAGGGTTATCGGCAGTGGGCTGTCCCCATTCGCCAGCATTCGCATCAAAATACATCTGCACAAATGGCGATTGCCCAAATGAATGGTTAAGCACCATATCAATAATAACTGCAATGCCCCTTTTGTGGCATTCGTCAATAAATTGTTTGTAGTTATTAATTGTGCCATAAGCCTTATCGGGGGCAAAGTAGAAACTTGGGTTATAGCCCCAGCTATCGTTCCCTTCAAACTCGTTAATTGGCATTAGTTCAATGGCGTTTACGCCAAGTGTCTCAAGGTAATCGAGTTTTCCCAAAACTGTTTTAATATCGTCATCTTCTACAAAATCGCGAATGTGCAGCTCATAAATAATTAGGTCGGATTTGGCAGGTGGTGTGTACTCTTCTGCTTCCCATGTATAACCGGTAGTATTTATTTGGAACACCGATGCAATGCCCGATGTTTTTCCATCGGGGTATTCAATAAGATTAGGGTAGTTGGTACTGCTGATATAGTTGTCGTTCCATGGGTCGCTGATCTTATTGGCGTAAGGGTCGGCAATTTTTAGTTCACCATCAATCCAGTATTGGTAAATATACTCCTTGTTCGGATCAAGATCAGTAAGGGTAACCCAATAATGTGTTCCATCGGCTGTTCTGTTCATTAGGTACTCGTCATCGAGTTCCCAGTTGCTAAAGTCGCCTATGGCAAAGGCAAAATCCTTAAGAGCAGCAGGATCGTTAAGAACGAGAGTAACCTCATTCTCGTTTGTTATATTTATCCCTGGTTGAGCTTCTGCTGGGAGTTCGGCTGTTGGGATACCGTTTAGCACGTAGAAATAAACCGAGTCAGCAGCAATATCGGTTTGGTAGGTTGCAACGGCCTTTATCCATTGCTTGCTATAGCTATTTATCAGGTAATCGAAATTTATACCACTTTCAGTGGTGGTAGCAACTTCAGTATCGTTTACGTAAAGGGTGATATTTTCAGAGTTGTTTGCTGTTGCAGCAATGCTTACAGTTTCGCCGAAATTGTAAAGTGGTTCCTCCCATAGTGGCGAAGAGATGCTAATGGTAAGTCCATCTTGAACTACAGTGACAAAAAGATCTTCAGTTTGAGATGGGTTGGTTGTTTGTTCACCCCTGAATACGAAGCACATTTTTTCAACAACATCTTCAGGCTGAATCCCATAGAATTCAGTAATACTTGGTGTGATAACAAGTTCATATAGATCGTTATCAATCCTAGTAAGCTGAGGCTTGTTGGCTAGGTCATTCCATTCGCCAATAACATAATTCCAGTTCGTATCCCCTTCGATAATGACCCCCGTATGTGCGTAAACAGTTCCAGTGTAACCGGCCAGGCCGCCATTACCTTGAGTTGCATCAAAAGTAATAACCACCTCGTCGTTTACTGTTGGTAAAGCTGGTGAAGAAGTAATTTGGCCAATCCCAGAGAGCCATGATAATGACAGTGTTATAAGAATTAAAAATCTTTTAAGTACCGTGCTCATTTGTTTATTATTTTGATAGTAAGAAAACAAAACCCCGAACCATGTCGGGGTCTTGTAGTATATGCAAATTAGATTATTTCTTAATCATCTTTTTACTGGTGCTATAACCATTAACATCAGTAATGGTTAAAATGTATACACCACTGTTCAGCATTGATGTATTAACAGTATATTTTTCAGTTTTAATATCGTTAATGGTTAGTATTTCTTGACCAGTAATATTAAATACCTTAATACTATTAATTTGTTTTGAGCTTGTAATGTTCAGGTATTCTTTTGCTGGGTTGGGGTACAACACAAAGTTGTTAAGCATTTGGTTATTAACACTGTTTACTGGTGTAAGTACTACACTCTCAGCAACATCTGCTCCATCAACTGCAATTTCGCCTGAACTAGGTTCGTAGCCATCTTTTGTTACTGCATAAGCATAGGAACCATTAACCAGTTGGAAAGTTGCAACGCCAGTAGCATCGGTATTCACTTCTTCCTGATTAACCACAACAGCTGCACCTTCAATAGGTGTTTCGCCATCGGTAACAGTGAAAGTTACAGTGTAGGTTGTTTCTTCCGTTCCTACAAAAACAGTAACAGATGCTTTAAGGTTGTAACCATTAAAGTATGTAATGCCTTCGTGATCGATAGCTATATCACCCAAAATTGTAAATTCTCCTTCCACATCAGATACAAAATCATCGGTTAACCATGTTACTGGCAATCCGACTACTTCCGCGGTAAGGTTATCAGGAGTTCCCATTGTTACGGAAATTACAGCTGGGAGATTCAGATCTCCAACAGTGGCACCAATTGGTACATAAATATCAGTTAATGATTCAACCTGACCTAAGTTATGGAAATAGTTTTCGCCCCAAATAGCGTTATACGTGTTATCCTTTTCAATAGCAGTAACAGTATATTTTCTATTTAGTTTTCCATCAGGATCACCAGGCGTTTCGGCTAGTTCCCAATCACCATTCTTGCGGAATTTAAAGGAAACCTCTTGATCAACTCTAAACTGAGCAGGAGAAGTTAAGGTGTAAAAACCATCTTCGTCTGCATCGGTAAGTTGCCACTCAGCTCCTACTAATTCACCCTGAAAATTATTAAAACTACCAACAACTTCAAGAATATCGGTACCAGGAATAAAGTTGATATTGTCGATTTCATCGTTCATATCAACATTGAAAATAATAGGTATATCGCCGGGAGCAAGGATAGTGTAGGAAACATCTCCAGTTACTGTGCCATCTTCTGCAACTGTAAAGGCTACATTTGGTCCCTCGATTAACCAACCACCTTCACCGTTTACAGCACCCCATTCCCATGAGCCAACTTCAACTGGAAGGGTTTTTGTCCAAACACCTCCGCCTTGGCTTTCCATATCAACTTCTGCCCAACTATTCATTGAACCTTTAATTTTAATTAGGGTTTGTGTTTGAGCCTCGTCGGTAACTGTGAAAAGGACATCGAAAGAGGTTCCTGGAGCAGGAATGTCATAGGTAATAGTTCCTGTAACTTCAGTGCCAGTAACTGTAAACGAAGGGTTTTCTCCAACAATAAGCCAAGCAACCTGTTCGCCTGTAGCATCGCCTTGGTAACAACCC
Organism: uncultured Bacteroidales bacterium; assembly: GCA_937915475.1. Taxonomy (GTDB): domain Bacteria; phylum Bacteroidota; class Bacteroidia; order Bacteroidales; family Tenuifilaceae; genus Perlabentimonas. Next base: position 660 of record CALGIR010000194.1, on the reverse strand, counting down.
CATGAATAAGTGCCTTCAGCAACAGCGGCGTATGTGTAGGTCCATGTATCACCATCTTGAACCATTTGGTGACCTGCCCACTCATCAATAGAACCTTTTACCCAAATATTGTCGTTAGCTGGGTTTAGATTGGTAACCGTAATGGTTACATCGGCCTGTGCAAAACCAAGTAATGGAAATAGTATTGCAATTGCCATTGTGGTTAAACTTTTTAGTAAATTTCTTTTCATTTTCTTGTAGTTTTTAGTTAAACATTGGGTTTTCTAAAAAATATTTATTAAGGAATATATGGAACAATTGAATAAGAGTAATTGTTGTGGGTTAAATTCACAGTTACGGTATAAACTCCAGTTGGCATACCAGCTGTACTGAACTGGTCGTTACTTGTTCGTCCGAAGCGGATATTACCATCAACCTGACTGTAGGGGTAGTCCCAGTTGTTATTTAATCGGAAATAAAACAATTTCTCTCCAATAAGGTTAACATTGCCCTGCCATATGTATGGGGCAATTTCAACTAAATTTGTTTGTGTGGTAGAACTTCCTGTTGCAGGCCCTATTAAACCAAGAACCGTGGGAGCAACAGTAACTGCTTTGGTTGTTAGGTTAACCGAAACTAGATTCATTTTATTAGGGTAGATATTTGGAGCCGAAGGACCCC
>CALGIR010000193.1 GCA_937915475.1 uncultured Bacteroidales bacterium | reverse complement strand
GAGTTACGCTATCCATATTTGTTAGCTTACCCAGTGGCTCTAACCTCGATAGAAAAACGTTAGGCACCGACATGAACACGTGAAAGTGCTTAGAGTAGGGCAGTAGGTTTGCGAATACAAATATTAGTAGGATATGCGACCACCAGAAAATATCATGGTAAATATGAATGGTTTCGATTGGCATACCGTTAAAAAGCTGTGATATTAATGCACCTATTGGGAAAGCACCAAGTATTTCTGCATTGACAAGGGTTTGTTTTGTAACGTAGGTTGCATTTAGGCCAAGTAGCGAAACCATTAATAGAAATATTATGGTAAGAGCAACATTGGCATCGATATGGGAGATGTGCTTCATTTCAACTCCCTCAAAACGCTCTACATGCATAAATAGCCTACGCGAAAGGAAGATTAAAATAGCCACACCTATGATTAGTGCAAAAACATCGCCTGTTCCCATTACAAAATCATAAAACCACCCTAAAATATTGAGCGAGCGCTCAAGACCAAAAAGTCCATCAATAACCATTTCGATGCTACCCACAAGGATTACTAGAAACCCCCAAAACACAAGGGCATGGATAAATCCTAGAATGGGACTGCGGAACATTTTGGTTTGGCCAATGGCTACCTTCATCATCAAACCAAAGCGCTTACCAAAATTGCGAACAGGGAAGGCGGGCTTTGTAAGCATAAATAGCCTAACGTAACGCCATGTTGTAAACGAAAAAATGGCAAGGGTTATGAGCAGCGCTATGGCAAATATTATTTGATTCATAGTTGTTTATTTTTTGAATGTAAAATGATGAATGTAGAATACCAAATGTAAGGGAAAAACCTTACGCATTCTTTATATTTTTGTTTTTTGCAGTTTTGATGCTGCTGGCAAAAATGGCAATTAATTCTTGACATTCACTTAAACACTTTTGGGCAGTTACAATATCAGAAACCAATGGTCTTCGAATTATTATCTTCAGACTTATGCTGGTTTCACGGAGTTCTTTAAGAATAATTCCCATTTCATGGATAAAATCTTTTATTGACTCAGCAGCTTGGGCTTCCCCATAATTTAATGCCGGAGAAGTACCGCTCCTAACAATTTGTCCCGAGATATGATTGGCCGCATAAGTTTTTGAGAGCATTTCAGAAACTTCAAGAACTTGAAGGGCAAAGGAAATTAATCTCTCTTCTAAATCGTATTTCCTAGACTCACCCGTTTTCAAAACTTCTACATTTTAAATTAAAACTTTACCATTTTACATTTTACTTCCCCTTTCTCACTTCGCTTTTGCTTCCTTTACAACTTCAACAAGTTTAGGGAGTACTTTGGCTGCATCGCCAACAATACCATACTGTGCAGCATCAAAAATTGGTGCATCCTTGTCGGAATTAATGGCAACAATAAATTTTGATGCGCTAACCCCTGCAAGGTGTTGTGTTGCACCCGAAATACCAATGGCAAAGTAGAGGTTTGGAGCCACAATTTTACCCGTTTGACCTGTGTGCTCCTCGTGCGGCCGCCATCCCTCATCGGAAACGGGACGAGAACAAGCTGTTGCGGCACCTAGGATATCGGCTAGTTGCTCAAGGGGAGCCCAGTTGTCGGCCGATTTCATACCACGGCCACCAGCTACCACAATCTCAGCATCGGTGAGCAGTAATTTACCCGTTTGCTTTTGCACATCCTTAACTTGCGTTTTAACCATTGAGTCATCAATGCTAACAGAACCAGCTTCAATGGTTGCCTCATTGGTTGTTTCAACCAAGTCGAATGAGTTTTGCATTAGGGTTAAAATCTTAATATCTGTTTTAAGAGAAACGTTAGCAAAAGCATTACCAGAGTAAGCCCTTTTATACACCACAAATGGGTTAGTGCTTACAGGCAATTTGCTAACGCCAGAGCCTACACCAGCCTTAAGTTTTACGGATAATCGTGGCGCAATTGATTTACCCATATTATTATTTGCAATGACAATAACCTTAGCGCCTTCTTTTTCTGTAATCTCGGCAATAGCAGCAGTATATGCCTGGCTGTCGAGAATGTTTAATGCCTCGCTTTTAATGTTGATTATCTTTTTTGCCCCGTAATTTCCTAGTTTGGAAAGCTCATCATCGGCAACGTTACCTATTGAAAGTGCAGTTGCTGAGGTACCCAGCATTTCTGCAACCTTAGTGGCGTAGGAAACAAGCTCGAATGAGAGTTTTTTGAATTTTCCATCCCAATTCTCAGTGAAAACTAATACTGACATATCGTGTGTTTTAATCTGATTAACAATAAATTAAATAACTTTTGCCTCGTTCTGAAGCAGGTCGATAAGTTGCTTTGGATTTTCAGCATCAACAAATACACACTTAGCGCGTGGCTGTGGTGGTTCAAAACTTACCACCTCTGTTAATGCGTCAATTGCAATTGGTTCAACTACCTTAATTGGCTTTGAGCGTGCTAGCATAATGCCACGCATGGCAGCAATTCGGGGTTCTTTGGCAATCCCTTTTTGGACAACAGCAACAAAAGGAGTAGGAACAGATACGGTTTCCTTGCCACCATCAATTTCGCGGGTAATTACCGATTGGCCATTTTCAAAATTTAAACCAGAAACTGCCGAAACAGAAGGGCATCCGATGAACTCAGCAATCATACTGCCAACGGTAGAACCGTTAAAATCGCTCGATTCTATTCCACAAAGCACTATGTCGTACTGTTCGGTTTTAACAACCTCGGCCAGTTGGGCAGCAACCTGATATGCATCTGTAGCTTCGAGGTTCACTCGAATTGCATCATCGGCACCAATAGCCAATGCTTTACGAATGGTTGGCTCTGCAGTAGCAAGTCCAACATGCGCAACAGAAACGCTTTTAACACCAGTTGAGGCATTATCCTTCAACTCAAGAGCACGTGTAAGTGCCAACTCATCCCAAGGGTTTATAACCCACTGTACACCAGCTGGGTCGAACTTGGTGTTATTTTCAGCAAACTTCACCTTCGTAGTAGTGTCTGGCACATTGCTGATACAAACTAAAACTTTCATCGATTATTTTTTTAAGTTGATAATTTAATCACATTAATACGCCCAAAATTAGGCTAATTACAAATTCAAAGAAACAAAAATATATACTGACTCAGTTTTTATAAGAATACTTTAAGCAGTATGTAACTTATTTGCAACTAACAATATAAATATTTTGTACAGGTAAAAACAATATAAAAAACAACAACGGAATAAACAGTTATGCATACAAAAGGATGCTATTTATTCCGTAGTCTTTATCATTATTTTACAAATAATAAACTCACAAATATACTAAATAAAGGTTTAAAGCAACAAATCCTTATTTTTTTATCTTTATCATCTACCGTTAATATGATGTTATAAGTTTAATAATCAACAGTATAAGCAATTAATCACCTGTTCAATAGCTTGAAATTTCATCTTATTCGGCAGTAAGTAACTTGATAAAGCAGGTATAAGTTAGGATGCCTTTGCCCTATGTATTTAAGTGATATTTTTAAATAGGGAAAGGAGGAATTACGGATTGTTATAACAGCATTTTGATTATAAAACGAAGGTTATAGCAAATTGTAACCTGTTTATAATATGCTAATAATACACTTTAGCTGTGCATAAATTGCATCAGCAAAAATGGATATAGATTTTTGATTTATTGCTAGCCCCCTAGTAACTAAAGTAATTTACGGTTTCTTTAAGTCCATCGGCAAAGGCGTTTAGCTCTTCGGAACTGTGTGCCATTTGCTGGCTCGCTTCGGCATTTTGCTGAACAACGTGGTTTAGCTGCTGAATAGCATTATTAACCTGGTTTGCTCCTGACGACTGCTCAATGCTTGCTGATGTAATTTCTTGAATTAATCTGGCTGTCTCGCCAATGTCTGGGATAAGAGTTTCGAGAAGTTTTGCCGAGCCCTCGGTTACCGCTACACTTTTTGAGGCAAGTGAAACAATTTCATCTGCAGCAAT
>CALGIR010000192.1 GCA_937915475.1 uncultured Bacteroidales bacterium | reverse complement strand
CGAACCACTCGTTCTTTGCAATCTTATGTTATTTAATAATATACAAATTTTCAAAGATTGCTTCGCAAAGTATGCTCACAATGGAGCATCGATTTGATAACTTTTTATTACAGGCATAAAAGGGGATAATCATATTTATTTTTTTAAAAACCTTAGACTAAACCACATGAAAAACTATACCATTTTAAAAAAAGCAAAAACCTTAGTAGGTTTTTTAGGAGTACTAATGATACTTCTTGGCTTTAATGCAGAAAATGCAAATGCAAAAATAATCTATGTATCTCCAGAACCTTCAGGAAATGGAGCAACTATAAATTCTCCAATGTCAATTGATAGAGCCTTTTCAACTGCTGTAGCAGGGGATGTTGTAAAAATTAAAGGAGGTAATTACGGACATGTTCATCTTGTAGTTGGCAATTCAGGAACTACTTTTGAATCGTATGATGGTACTGCTTACCTTGATGGTGTTAACCATGATGGTTATGGTATTACTGTATCTGGGAAAACAAACGTTACAATAAAAGGTATAAAAGTTAAAAGATACTATTGTGGCATTTGGTTTACCAACTTTAGTCATAAAGGAAAACTTGAAAATGTGGTTGCTGATTCTTGTTCAAAAATCGGTGTTGGGTGGGAAGGAATAGGCATAAGGATCCATAAAAGTGATACATGCCAACTTATTAATTGCTCTGCAACAGATAATGGAGGAGAAAATATTTCTTTATTAGCGAGTAATAATTGTCTTATTAAAGACTGCGGGGCATATTGTGAGCAGACGGCCAATCCTCATGATTATATAACCGATTATTACTTTGTCCTAATTTGGTCTAGCAACAACACAATTATAAATTGTTATGCTGAAGACAAAAAAGCTTCCACCAAAGGTAATCATGGTTTTATTATAAAAGATCAAGCAGATCCTGGTGGTACTAATTTTAAAATCCCTAGTACCGGCAACAAATTTATCGACTGTGAAGCAAAGAATTTTGAAGAGTGTTTTTCGGTTGCACATTTGGCTAATAATAACGAATTCATAAATTGTGTTGGTGATAATACTAGAAAAAAGAACAGTTTTAATCAGGTTTTTGTGGTGCGTAACGGCGCACATAGTAATACATTTAAAAACTGTACAGCTACAGGCTATAGGATTGTAGTGGGACTAACTAATTATAATGAAGGTAACGATCTGAAAAAAAAAGACGGAAATCATTTTATTAACTGCATTTTTAAAAGCACCGGAGTAGAACACAGCATTGGTGTCGCTTTTGATCGAACAACTAATACGATATTTGAAAATTGCACATTCCATAATATGTATTATTTGGGGAGATATACCGGAACAAATACCGATAATTCTTTTATAAATTGTATTGTTTACGATGTTGATGTGAAATATGATGATAGAGTAAAACCTTATCCTTGGGGAGGCACAGCATATGACGGCACCGGCGATCTTACTGTTAATAATACATGCTTCCACCTTAATGGGTTTGATCCATTGTCTGGTAGCGGAAACATTAGTGCAGACCCGTTATTTGTAAGTTCTACAGATTATCATTTACAAGCAGGAAGTCCGGCAATAAATGCAGGAACAACAGGAACTTATGCTTATGATTTTGATGGAGTTGCAAGACCTCAAGGCAGTGCTTGGGATATGGGGGTTTATGAATACGGAGCAGGAAGCGGAGGAACAACTCCCGTAGCCTACTGGAAATTTGACGAAAATGCAGGCTCGATTGCAACTGATAACTCAGGAAACATAAATACGGGCACTTTGATAAACTCGCCAATCTGGGCAATTGGTAAAATTGGCAGTGCTTTAAATTTTACTAATAATTATGTTAATGTACCATCATCTACAAGTATAGATTCAATAACAAATGCAGTAACTATTTCAGCATGGGTAAAAACAACCACAACCAGCCAATCAGTAATATTAGAAAGATGGCTCTATGGAGAAGGTGTAAATCAAAGAGCCTATTGCTTACAAATTAGAGAGGGAAAAGTTCTCTTTGGGATAAGCAAAGATGGAACATCTGCAAACTCAAAATGGTTGACATCAACAATACCGGTTAATGATGGCAATTGGAGGCATGTAGCTGGAACATTTGACGGAACAACAATGCAATTGTATATCAGCGGCGTTCAAAATACAAGTGTAAGTGCAGAATTTTCAGCAATATATGTTCCAACCGGCAACTTGCATATTGGCAAATGGGAAAACAATTCCGGCGTTTTTGAACATCCTTTTATTGGAATAATTGATGAAGTAAGGTTGTATAAAAAGGCATTATCTTCAGCGGAAATAGCTAAGCTTACAAATGCACCTCCGACTGTTACTACAACTGCTATTTCAGCAATTACACCCAACACAGCAACAAGTGGCGGAAATATAACATATAACGGAGGTGCTGCAGTAACAGCCAGAGGTGTTTGTTGGAGTACAACTACAAATCCAACCACAGCGAACTCAAAAACGAGTAACGATACCGGAACAGGAAGTTTTACCAGTAGTATTACAGGACTGACAGCAGGAACAACCTATTATGTAAGAGCTTACGCTATTAATAGCTATGGAACTGCTTATGGAGCACAAGTTTCATTTAAAACTTCTGCTATAGCTCCAACAATTACCACAACCAGCGCAACAGCAGTTACACAAACCACAGCAGCAAGTGGCGGAAATATAACATCTGACGGAGGTGCTTCTGTAACAGCCAGAGGTGTTTGCTGGAGTACAGCTAAAAATCCAACCACATCGAACTCAAAAACGAGTAACGGTACCGGAGCAGGAAGTTTTACCAGTAGTATTACAGGGCTAACAGCAAATACAACCTATTATGTAAGAGCTTACGCCACTAATAGCGTAGGAACTGCTTATGGAACACAAGTTTCATTTAAAACTTCTGCTATAGCTCCAACAATTACCACAACCAGCGCAACAGCAGTTACACAAACCACAGCAGCAAGTGGCGGAAATATAACATCTGACGGAGGTGCTTCTGTAACAGCCAGAGGTGTTTGCTGGAGTACAGCTACAAATCCAACCACTGCAAATTACAATACAAGTAACGGTGCCGGAATAGGAAGTTTTACCAGTAGTATTGCAGGACTTTTCGCAAATACAACCTATTATGTAAGAGCTTATGCTACTAATAGCGTAGGAACTGCTTATGGAACACAAGTTTCATTTAAAACTGCTGAAAGTGTTCCAAACACCTACTATGAAGATTTCAGCGATGGCGTAGCAAATAATTTTGTTGCAAGCTCCGGTACATGGGCAGTAGAAAGCAATCAGTACAGCCAAAGCAGCACATCAAATTCAAATACAATAGCATCGGTACCTGTAATTCAATATGGCAAGTTAGTTTATGAATGGAAAACTTACTTCATTACAAGTACTTCAGCAGGTATGCATATTATGTGTGATGCTCCTAACGGCGCAGGACGTGGAAATTCATATCTAGTATTTCAAAATGGCACAATGTTACAAATTTATGAGTCGATTGGAAACGCTTTAATAAAAAGAACAGAAGCAAGTTGTACTTCTGCTGCTGGTCAAAACCATACATACAAGGTTATTTATGACCCTGCAACCGGTCAAATAAATGCTTACCGTGATGGCAGCACAAATCCTATTGTTTCATGGAAAGACGATTCACCTTTAACTTCTGGTTCTTATATTTCATTACGTACAAATTCAACGCATGCTCATTTTGATGATTTAAGCGTAAAAATTTACAGCAATTCAACAAAATCAGCTTTAGACAACGAAGATGGTGAAACTGAAACTGAAATTAAAACCGATACTGAGATCACGTTGAGCTGTTATCCAAATCCATTCACCTCAGATTTGAATATTAGCTATACAGTTCCGGAAGAAGGAAGCGTATTAATTCAAATTTACGATTTTACTGGCAGGGCTATAAGTAGAGTAGTGGATGAGAAACAAGCTGCTGGTAGCTATAATGTAGCTTGGAATGCCGACGAAAGAATGACGAATGGCATCTATTTTTGCAGAATTGTTATCAATGGATATTCGAAGACTTCTAAAATTATAATGTTATAATAATGTTTTTAAAAAAGGGAATAATAAAATTCACAAACCAAATATCAATCTTTTTTTATTTCACCAACCCTAACCAATTATGAAAAATAAATTTTTTATCCTTGTATCAATGTCCGTTCTGTTGGCGACATTGATGAGCTGTGAAAAAGAAGAATTGACTCCTGAATTTAACAGCCCCATTGATGAGCTTCAGGATGCAATTAATGTGCCGCCACCATTAGCCCTAACAGCACCTTCCGACGGAGGATTTACCCTTGAAAACCCGTGTACCGATGAAGACTTACTGAGGATAGAGCAAGAAAGGTTAATCGAGGAAGAATCTGTAATTCAAGTAAAAGCACTTCCCAACGGACCCCATTCATTTACCTATGATATAACCTTATCGAAAAGCTTATCAGGCACCACCCTTTACAGCAATACTTATGCAAAAGGGGAAATAACCGCTGGTGGAATTACTTATAAGCCAAGATTTTACTGGAGTGCTGACGTGTCAGGTGGAGTATTACAGAATACGCAAGCCTATATAAAGAATACTGTTACTTTTGATCCTACTTTCAAAATAACAATCTCCAAATCAGTAACAGGCGCTTACCATAAAAACCTAATTGATGACAGTAAGACTATTTTTTCTATTGTAGGAGGGTTTTTACCTACTTGGGTTACACTAAGAGGAAAACTTGATGCTAGTGTTTATATGAGCGCTAACGCATCTTGCTGGATGAAGCAAAAAATCAAAATTGTTAGCTCCACAAAAATTGGTTCTAAATGGGTAAAAGACAAAGGTTGGTCGAACATAAGCGAAAATCCTTCTCCAACCTATACTTCTTACTCCCCAAGTTACAGCTGGAAAGGGAATTTTACAATTCAACCTGCTTTAAAAGCCGAAGTATCAGCCAATTTGTACACTTTACTAGGCCCACGCCTAACCATTACTCCATACTATAAGTTTTACCTAAATGCAAGTAGCCGCTATATTGATAGAACTGCTTACCTAAAGGGGGATGTGTATTTCTCTTTAAGAGGGTTTGATAACGACACAGATTTTTATAGCAGAAATGTATATAACAAATCACATTCATTCTCGCGGATTAATTTCTAATTCTGCAATTGATGTTGAAATTTGAGTAGAATAGCACTTGCTAATTAATTTAATTAGCAAGTGCTTTATTGTTTGCTAATTTTAAGTTTTAATTATATAATATGAAATCAAAAAATGCAACATTACAGTTTAAATGCCTGACAAAAACATGGTTACACATGTTTTTTATAATTGCTGTTTTATTAAGTGTACAGGCCTGTCAAAACAGAGATGAAGGTGTCGATTTAAAATACAAATTCGAAAATGATAAGAATTTTCTATCCAGCACAAAACTCAAAATTCTGTTAAATGTTAATAAGGTTTTGTTGCCTCATGGAAAAGACACTTCGCAAACAAAAAATGTGGTATTACCCTTTAAAAGCAATCTTCTATCTACTGATATAAGGGATATGATTGCCAATGGGATTGTTAAAGATTTAGAGTTGGAATTGACAAAAAATAAGAGTGAAACAGTAAGCAGCAAAACTGACAATTCTGCGGATATAGCCATAAAATCAGAAGTAAATAGTTTTGCCTTAAAGGCAAATGGTCAAGAGTTTCCCTTAGAGCAAGATTTTACTAGTATGGTCAAAATCTTTTTGGGGGGCGAGCAACTTAGAAAACTTTCATCTAACGGTGTCTGGCAGGATTTACCGAAAATATTTGGGATTGATTTAAGTACTTCCGATGAAAATCCTTACATAGACCAATTGTTAGCGTACCTTAAAAGCGGATTTTCTTACCCAAATGAGAAGATTAAATTGGGGCATACATGGGATAGCGACCTACATATTTTCATGCCTGTTGATAGTATTTCAACTGACCAATCAAAAGGTTTTATCAGTTTGGATATTACGAACAAAAGAGTGCTGGGAAAAACTGAAAAAAATATTGCAAATATTAATCTTGAATTATCGATTAAGGTTAGTTGGGATGTAATAGTGCCTGAACAGGGGTACACCAAATGTGATTTGACAATAAAAGGTAAAGGGTATCAGTTTTTCGATTTAGAAAAAGGATGGGACTATGGGATGTTCTTTAAAGGCAACCTTGACCTTAAATTAGATGCAGAAACAATGGATGAGGCAAATAAAAATAAAATAATTCCAGTAATTATTGATGCTATAGGTACAGTTGAGTTTGCAAGCAAACTTAAAGTTTAGTAAAGAAAAGGTTCTGCTAATAAACAAATCCTAAACTCAGGGTATAACTACAACACTTATCAAAGATTAGTAGTTTTAGCATGTATGTAATATCCATGATTATGATATAGTAAATCGCATAAGAAAAATGATTATCTTTGAATTTTAGAAGAAGGAATTATTACCTACAAAAGGAGTTTTGTCAATCTATTGGGTTTATAGCTAGTTAATAACTATTGTGAAACCATACTACAACATAACGTTACAATTCAAAAAAACTCGCATTTTGCTTCAAGTAATCCTATCCCAGAATTATAGATGCGATTAGATGAATGACGCCAGATTAGAAAATCACCTATTCTGGATCTGTCGTTTTATATAACGTTTTTCTCATTTACAGCTTACTCCTTATAGTATTAGTTCGCTTATTTCAGATAAATAATGTGTGCTAAGTATACTTTATAAACGCAAAAGCTTTTACAGCTAGACCAACAGCCTATCTGTATTAGAGAACTGTTTACTTAAGGGCAGATATTTAAATTGTATTTAATTAACATGATTTAATCTATTTGATTCGTAAAATTTACCTTGAATCATTATCGCCCTTACTCATTGAAAGAATTGTATTAAAACACTCAAAAACTTTTTAAAATGAAATATATTCTTTTCTCATTTCTCCTTGCATTCAGCTTTATTGTAAATGCCCAAAATTTTGTAGGGCAAAGTATACAGAATACTGCAACAGAGCGCAATAATGCAAGGCTTATTGTTGAGGATAATTCCGGGAAGCTGCACCTTGTGTACTACAATAATGGTATTTATTATTCTTCTTCTGAAACTAACGGGTCAACATGGTCTACGCCCATTCTTGTTGATGAAGTCGGAAGGAACCCATCTCTGGTAGTTGATTCGAATAATACTCTTCATTTAGTGTATAAAAAAGGAGGGATTAGTGCTGTTGAAATTGTTTACCGGTCATACTCAAATTCAGCGTGGAGCGCAATCGAGTTAGTGTCTCATGATGATATTAGCACCGTATCGAGACCCGCTTTGGCAATAGATACTGATAACAATCTGCATTGCGTGTGGCAAAGGGCAGGTTTTTCATCTACTCCCAATTCTGAAATATGGTACAGCAAGCGAACTCAAGCTGACGGCTGGCAAGCAGCTGTGAATGTAAGTAACTCTTACGGAGCATCCGAATACCCAACCCTTACTACCGATCTATCAAACAATGTTCATGTTTTTTGGAAGGATTCGGGAGAAGCAATCGAAAATGATAAAATGGTACTGTATAGGAAGTTTACTGTTGGATTGGGCTGGGACTCAAACTATACCAATTTGAGCAATACTACTGGGAATGGAAGTTCGGCTACAATGGATCCCTGTGCTGTAACCGATATTCAGGGTAATATTCACTTGGTGTGGAAGGATAGTCAGACCGGAACAAGGGAAATTTACTATAAAAAATGCACCAACGGTACATGGGAAAGTAATTTCACAAATATCAGCAATTCAGAGGTTGCCTCCTCGTATCCTTCAATATCTACCGATACTCAAGGAAACCTTTACGTATTCTGGTCGGAAAAGGTAGGTGGAATTTATTTTGAAACAGTGTACAAAATATTTGATAAAAATCTTGGCAACTGGTCGAATCTAACAAATATTAGCAACACGGCAAGTGCCGATTCCAATCATCCAAACACTCCTTCCAAAGTTAAATCCAACATATCTGTAATTTGGACTGAGGGAGAGGCTTCGCCATATTCAGTTCTGTACTATGGTCAAATGTTACCTCCTGCTGTTTATTCCGTTTCGGGTATAGTGCAGGGTGACGATAATCCTGGCTTTGGCATACCAGGAGCGGTTGCACAGTTGGAAGGCAACCAAAACTATGAAGTTACCTCGTTGACTGATGGTAACTTCTTATTTCCTGCGGTTTTAGATAACGATAGTTACACGTTAACAGTTACAAAATCAGGATATCAGCCCTATGTTTCAGAAGTAATTATTGACGGAGAAAACGTTGACCTAGGAACGATTACTTTAAATGAGCTAAAGAGTTTGCCGTATGACCTGCAAATTAGTTTCGATGAATTGCCCCATGGGCAAGCTGCTTTTATATGGAATCATGCTAATGGCGAGGGAACCTCTGGTAAAGAATCAAAATCGCTAATAGGTTTTAATGTTTACCTTGACGATATTACACCTGGGAACCAGTTAGCTACAACAGGGGTAACTCCAACCTATTATCTGTTTACCAATTTAGTTGAGGGTAATCATATTGCAGGTGTTTCTGGTTTGTATAGTAGTGGCGAAACAGATATTGTTACTATTCCTTTTACTGTTAATCCAGTAAGTGTCCCATACGTGAACAACAAAATTCATGTTTACCCTAATCCTTGTTCAAGCAACTTAATAATAGAAATGGAGGGGGGAGGAGGCAATGCTAACTTTGAGATTCTGAATTTAAGGGGTCAAGTTGTGTTCAGCGGTAATCTTAATGAGAAAACTGATGTACCAACAACAAGTTTTGTTCCTGGCATATACTTTATAAAGCTTTGGAGTGGTAAAACTTTTGAGCTAATAAAAATTGTAAAAGAGTAGCAAACACATTCAAACCAGTACATTGTCGGATTGCTCCGAAAACTGATGATAGCTCATTAATTCAGCAATGTACTGGTTTTTAGCCATTTCGTTCTAAAGATTTTATCCAAATGCGAATTTGTACAACTTCCTTTTAAATGAGAATTGATTTTCGCATTAAAGTGCTGAAAACAAAACGCACATTGAATTTTCAATTTTAGCAGAAACGGATAAAGGGAGATGCTGGTTTACCCATTTTCTCCCTTAATCGTTTTTTAAGCAAAGAAGTACCCCTAAATCATAGCCAATGCTTGATTCAGGTCTTCTATAATATCCTCAACATCCTCAATTCCAACAGCAAAGCGTACTAAGCCTTGGGAGATGTCAGCTTTTTCTTTTGCCTCCGCACTTAGGTTCGAGTGGGTTATTGAGGCAGGGTGCTGAATAAGGGTTTCAACACCACCCAGCGATACGGCAAGCATGGCAAGTTTAACATTGTCCATTAGCGTTTTGCCAGCGTTATAACCTCCCTTTAGCCCAAAGCTAATCATGGCGCCTGGGCCATCCATTTGTTTTTGGGCAAGTTCGTACTGTGGATGCGATTTTAACCCGGGGTATTTAACCCATTCAACCTTGGGATGGTTTTCGAGGTACTCGGCAACTTTTATGGCATTTTGTTGCGCTCTTTCAACTCTAATAGCAAGGGTTTTTACCCCACGAAGCACAAGGTATGCCTGATGTGGATCCATATTACACCCCATGTTTAGCATGGCCGAGTGTAAAATAGTACAGAGTTCCTCATTTCGGGTTACTATCATTCCTGCAACAACATCGGCATGGCCGTTAATGAATTTAGTCATGCTATGGAGTACAACATCAATTCCAAACTCCA
>CALGIR010000191.1 GCA_937915475.1 uncultured Bacteroidales bacterium | reverse complement strand
GAGTAAGCACAAAGGGCTCAACAATCATGGGAATTGATGCCAAAACAGACGGAAGAACATCAATTGATTTGCGGCCATTGGAAAATGCATAGCGAAACATGAGGCTATGCTCTATTAACGAATCGATAAATGGCGTATACCCATCGTATCCTATGCTCTGTAAATGCTGATTATATTTACCAATATACTCGCGACCAACACTCTCAAGAATTATTACAACAATATTTTGCGATTTAAAAGCATTGTCGGATTCAGGGTAATGTACAGGATTAAAGATGCTGCTTAAGGTCTTCTCATCTTTATAGTAGCTAATCCGGCTCAGCGGCTTTACCCCAAGTGTACGATAAATGGCAAAGGGTGTATTAAGTACAATGGCCGTTTCCAGAGGTTCGTTCACAAAAGCCCCAGCATTGCTTAGAGTTATGGGGCGTGTACTATGCCTAAAACCACCCCGTAATCCGCCAATGGTAAACCCTATAAATAGAGCCATTAGTAGGGTTCCCATAAAAGTGTAAACTACATGCTGTATTGCGCCTTTAGGCCTGTTTATTAACTTTGCTTTTTGGTAAAGCAAAATCAAACCAGCCGTAAAAATTATCCATATTAGGAATATGTACCAATAGTCAACTAAAAATTTCAGCAATAAAGAAAATATATTCTGCTCATTCTCAAACTCACCAAAAACCGATGCAGTTGTCCGCCTAAGAGTAAATTTAAAGTAAATAAAATCAGCACAATTGACCAGAATGGCAATACTATTAGTAATCACATATATATATTTAAGCACAGCTTGGTAGTAACCATTGTACCTAAAAGTGAATGGCAGGAGAATTAAAACCAGATAAAACAGGTTGGTATAGAGTATGCCCGAGGTATCAAACTTAAGCCCTCCAAGCATCATCCACATAAAACTACCAAAAGTTACGTTTGGAAAGTAGTTGGCGTTAAATAGGTAGAAAAGAACTCTAGAAATCGAAAAAATTGCATAAACCAATAAGATATTGGTTATGGCAGTGGTATAGATACTCTTCTTAAACCGAATATCGGCAAAGTAACCCCTTAACGAGTTAAGCATAATTTTTTACTTAAGTTTTAGCAAAGGTATAAAATATCCAAGTTGACTATTGATTAGGGCAATATTTATACATTTTAAATATAATTGTAATAACCCAACAAAAGCAATAACACCTTGTATTATTTAACAAATTAAAGTAGGTTTGTAGTTCAGGTCATGTAATTATTTTACATTTAGCTTAAAACAAAAACCCCTGATTACATGACGCTTACACTACAATCTGGTAGTTGTAACATTGATATAATTGAGTTTTTTAGTGTAATTGACATTTTTTAAAATTTTGCGAAACAAGTGTAGTTCATGAAAAAAATTAAGCTTAATGTACTGGGAATATCGTATAGCCAAACACAGTCTGGTGCATATGCCTTGGTACTAAGCGAAGAGGATGGAAAAAGGCGTATACCAATTATTATTGGAGGTTTCGAGGCGCAGGCAATAGCTATTCAACTAGAGGGTTTAACCCCCCCCCGCCCCTTAACTCACGATTTATTTTTAAACTTCTCAAAATCATTTGGCATCGAACTGTTGGCTGTTCAGATATACAAACTTGAGGAAGGTGTTTTCTTTTCAAAGTTACATTGCGATAACGGAAAAAAAGAAATATTTATTGATGCACGCACCTCCGACTCAATAGCTCTTGCCCTTAGATTTAACTGCCCAATATACACAACCAACGAAATTATTGAAAAGGCAGGCATTGTGCTAGATGTTGAAGAGGAAGAAGAGGAGGACAAAGGGGTAAAGGCTGAAAGCAAAACCACCCATGTGAGTGATAGCGAAATAGAAGCCCTAAAGCATCTCAACCTTGACGAGTTAAACATGCTTTTAGAGGAGGCTGTTTCGAAAGAGGACTACGAGAAGGCTTCAAGAATTCGCGATGAAATCAAAAAACGAACCTAACTAACTTTACTATAATATGATAAAAAAAGTGCTTTACGGTCTTGCCATTGCCCTTGTTGTGACAGGAATGGCTGTAACGGCAGCCGATAGTACCAGAACTGTTTCTTCAATAGATTCAACCTATACCGAAGTTAACGCCGAAACGGTTGTACAGGAAGCAGCAGAAACAGAATCAAGTGACATTAACCAGTTGCTAACAACCAAGAAGAGTTTTTCCTTCGACCTTGTATCGCTTCTACGAGGTATATTGGGTATGGTAGTCCTCATAGGGATTGGATACGTATTCAGCAGTAACCGTAAAGCAATTTCGTGGAAAATAGTAATTATTGGCTTGGGCATACAGCTGCTTTTAGCAATTGCCATCCTGCAATTTCCCCCCGTACAATTGTTCTTCGATTTTATAGGCAAGGTCTTTGTTAAAGTACTCGATTTCTCAAAAGCGGGTACAGAATTTCTATTCCCCGGATTCTTAAATGTTGAAACATTTGGATTTGTTTTTGCATTCCAGGTTCTACCCACAATTATCTTCTTTTCTGCACTAACTAGCCTACTTTTTTACCTTGGGGTGATACAAAAAGTTGTATGGGCTTTGGCTTGGCTTATGACAAAAGCCATGAAACTTACTGGTGCAGAAAGTTTATCTGTTGCAGGAAACATCTTTTTAGGCCAAACGGAATCACCCCTAATGATTAAAGCCTATCTAGACAAAATGACAAATTCGGAAATACTTCTTGTAATGGTTGGCGGCATGGCAACCCTTGCAGGTGGCGTATTAGCTGCCTATATAAGTTTTTTGGGTGGCGATGACCCTGTTCAACGGCTTATTTTTGCAAAGCACCTTTTAGCTGCATCCATAATGGCCGCACCTGGTGCAGTAGTTATATCGAAAATACTTGTCCCTCAGGACCAAAAAATCAGTACCGACATTGAGGTTCCCAAGGAGAAAATTGGCAGTAATGCTCTCGATGCAATTTCGAACGGAACAAGTGAAGGTTTAAAACTTGCGGTTAATGTAGCTGGTATGCTATTAGTGTTCATTGCGTTTATTGCCATGTTTAATTTTACGGTACAAAAAATTGGTGATTGGACTAACCTGAACCCGATTATTGCCAATTTCACCAATGGCCAATATGATTCACTATCACTTGAATTTATACTTGGATATACTTTTGCCCCATTAATGTGGCTAATTGGCGTAGCCAAAGAGGATATAACACTGCTTGGTAGACTTTTGGGGGAAAAGCTAATAATGACTGAGTTTATTGGTTATGTTAGCCTTGCTGAGCTTAAGGCTGCTGGTGCTTTTGCATCTGAAAAATCGATAATTATGGCAACCTACATGCTTTGTGGCTTTGCCAACTTTGCCTCAATTGGTATTCAAATTGGCGGAATAGGCTCACTTGCCCCTGGTAAACGGGTACTGCTATCGCGATACGGAATGAAGGCACTGCTTGGCGGAACATTGGCCTCACTTATATCTGCTACCTTTGTTGGTGTAATACTTGGATAGAATAAAGTAACCTTAGAATATAGAAATGGGCTGCACTAGTGCAGCCCATTTCTATATTATTGCACAGCTTTTTTTTATTGTACACAAAACCTCTTTATCCCCTTTTATTTTGAGATTAACAATGCCAAGAACGGCAAATTTAACCAATGTAGTTTCAGCATCTTTCCGGTGAATAAAACCTAAGCGACTATACTCGTCAATAGTTATCTCGTTGTTTTCTTTCTGATGATTTATTAGCGTTTGCTCCTTATCTGAAAACTCTATTTTTACTGGCTTTCTATATCTTATGGCATTCCAAACCTTAACCTGAAGAGGGGTGGTAACAATATTTTCGTCCTTAACCCTAAAAAAGCCTTGTACTTGCCATTCTTGTCAGGCGCCTTATAAAGATGATTTGCATCTGGCTTAACATAAACCTCAAGCACAACCTTACCGTTTATTTCCCATCGAGTTTAACCTCGGGCTTGCAGTACATTTGGACAGCTCCTTCAAGCATATAGTACTCCTCATCGGAGTTAACACCCTATACATTGCCATTATGCTTAACTCCAATCAGAAGTGTTCCCCCTTAGGTATTGGTAAAGGTCGCTAATGAGCGAGCTATCTTTTTTCGAATCGGAAATAAAATGCTTAAAATCGAGCATTTGATGCTCGCGCTGACGCCCTAGATGGCTTTGACTCCAAAATCATTGTGGTTGAATGCATTTTACCGACGGTAATTATAGCTAGGCCGTACACAACTATTCGCACCGCATAAAAGAATTAGCACCCAACTCAGATGGGCTACACATACATTGAGGTTTGCAACTCCTTAATTTTATCATCAGTAATGTAATCGTCGTACTCTATAATTTTATCGATTGTACCGTTTGGTGTAATCTCTATTATACGATTTGCAACGGTTTGAATAAATTCATGGTCATGCGAGGTCATGAGAATATTTCCTTCAAAACGCGTTAGCGTGTTGTTGAAAGCCTGTATCGACTCTAAATCAAGATGATTTGTGGGCGTATCAACTACCAGCACATTGGCGTTGAGAAGCATCATGCGGGCAATCATGCAACGCTGCTTTTCACCACCAGAGAGAACAGTGCAATTTTTGTAAATATCCTCACCTGAGAATAGCATTTTGCCCAAAAAACCGCGCAGGAAAGCTTCGCTCGTATCGTGCGAGAACTGTCCTAACCAATCCACCAAAGTCATTTTCTTGCTAAAGAACTTTGTGTTATCGAGTGGCAAGTACGAATTGGTTATGGTTTGTCCCCACTCATGTGTTCCAGAGTCGGCTTTAGAAACCCCGTTTATGATATCGAATAGGGCAGTCATGCGGCGATGATCGCGTGAGAGGAATACGATTTTGTCGGCTTTCTCAACAGTAAAACTTAAATTTTTAAAAAGTACTTCCCCGTTTAAATTTTTGGTTAAGTTTTTCACCTCAAGAATTTTATTGCCTGGGTCGCGTTCGGGTGTAAAAATGATACCTGGATACTTACGGCTTGATGGCTCAATGTCCTCAAAGTTAAGTTTTTCAATCATCTTTTTGCGGCTGGTTGTTTGCTTTGATTTAGCCACGTTTGCGCTAAATCGCTGGATAAACTCGAGTAGTTCGGTCTTCTTCTCCTCGGCCTTCTTGTTCTGCTGTTGCTGTTGGCGCAACGCCAGCTGGCTCGATTCGTACCAGAAACTGTAGTTGCCAGCAAATTGCTTAATCTTACCAAAATCTATATCAACAGTTTGCGTACAAACTGAATCTAAAAAGTGCCTATCATGGGAAACCACCAAAACGGTATTCTCAAAACTCGACAGGTAATTCTCGAGCCAACGCACGGTCTCTAGGTCGAGATCGTTGGTAGGCTCATCGAGCAGAAGGTTATCGGGCTTGCCATAAAGCGCCTGTGCTAGCAGAACTCGGACCTTCTCCTTTCCGCTAAGATCCTTCATGAGCTTAAAGTGCTGATTCTCCTTAATTCCCAGTCCACTAAGTAGCGCTGCAGCATCGCTCTCTGCATTCCAGCCATCCATTTCGGCAAACTGGCTCTCCAACTCAGCGGTCTTAATACCATCCTTGTCATCAAAATCGGGCTTGGCGTAAATTGCTTCTTTCTCCTGCATAATCTCCCAGAGAACGCTGTGCCCCATAAGCACTGTGTTTAGCACGGTATACTCGTCGAATGCAAAGTGATCCTGTTTTAGCACCGATAGCCTTTCGCCTGGGCCAAGGCTAATTGATCCACGGGTTGAGTCTAAATCGCCCGAAATAAGACGAAGAAGAGTTGATTTTCCCGCACCATTTGCCCCAATAATGCCATAGCAGTTGCCCGGTAAAAACCTTAAATCTACATCCTGAAAAAGAAATTTCTTGCCGAATTGGATACCTAGATTTGAAACGGTAATCATAAATTATGGTTATGTTAATATTAATCAGAAAAAGGGTGCAAAATTACGCATTTACTTCACCATAAAAAACCTTTCCTAACTCTTTTACAATAATTTACGAGGTTCGAGTGCGCTAGGTCTTTGGGTGAACTCGATTCTTCTGTTATTGCAAAGGGTTTTTAGATACGCATACCTACGGATAGCAGTGACACGTTGAGGTTTTATAGTTATGTAAACTTTGTGTAGTAGTACGAGAAGGCTTAAATATGGAAGTTATGGTGTAATGTCAAAAAAGTCACCTTCTTGGGTAAATTTAAATTCGATTACACCCAAAACCACTAGGTTGATAAGCCTCTTCTCGGTCTCGCGGTACGACATGAATGCGGCGCGGCTACACTCGTCAACAGTTACCCGCTGCTTAGTCCTAATAAAATCTAGCAGGGCATTATCTTGATGGGTTAATGAGAACAGCACTGCTTTACGGTAGCGAACGGCTTTCCATATTTTTACCTGCAGTGGGGTAGA
>CALGIR010000190.1 GCA_937915475.1 uncultured Bacteroidales bacterium | reverse complement strand
ATGGGAAAACTTACTGCCCGCGAAAGGGTTATTGCGTTACTTGATGAGGACTCATTCAATGAGTATGACCTTTTTGTTGAACACGAAGCACGCGATTTTGGTATGGAGAGTAAAATTCTCCATGGTGATGGTGTAGTCATCGGAACAGGGACTATTTACGGTGCACCCGTCGCTATTTTTGCACAGGATTTTACTGTCGCAGGGGGATCGCTTGGGCTGATGCACGCTCGCAAGATTACTAAGATTATGGATTACGCCCTAAGAATGCGTATCCCGCTAATTGGTATTAACGACTCTGGGGGAGCACGTATTCAGGAGGGAGTAAACTCTCTTGCGGGTTACGGCGAAATTTTTTACCGTAATACTCTAGCCAGCGGTGTTATACCTCAAATTTCGGTAATCCTTGGCCCATGCGCTGGTGGTGCAGTGTATTCGCCTGCACTAACCGACTTTGTGTTTACCGTTGATAACATCTCTAAGATGTTTATTACCGGACCAGAGGTAATTAGAACCGTTCTTGGTGAGGAGATTAGCATGGAAGAACTGGGTGGTGCTAGGGTGCATGCCGAAATAACAGGTAATGCCCATTTCTTTGCCGAGAGTGAGATGGAGTGTTTTGAGCAGATTAAAAAGCTAATTACCTACATCCCTTGGAACAATACACGCAAAGCGCGAAAGTTTGAGCCTAAAGAGCCAAAACCAGAGTATAATATCGACGATATTGTTCCTGGCGATTCTAAGCAACCCTACGATGTGCGCGATGTTATTAGGTCTATTGCAGATGATTCAGATTTCTTTGAGGTTCACGAGTATTGGGCAGCTAACATTGTTGTTGGCTTTGGTCGAATTAACGGCGATACTGTTGGATTTGTTGCCAACCAAGCACTTGTGCTTGCAGGTGTTCTAGATGTTGACTCTTCGGATAAGGGCGCAAGATTTATTCGTTACTGTGATGCCTTTAGTATACCAATCATTACACTGGTTGATTTACCCGGCTACCTACCAGGCGTTGATCAGGAGCACGCAGGAGTAATTCGACACGGCGCAAAAATGTTATACTCATACAGTGAGGCAACCGTTCCTAAAATATCTGTTATACTCAGAAAAGCATACGGAGGAGGCTATATCGCTATGAACTCGCGTCACTTACGTGCCGATTTTGTGTTTGCATGGCCTAGTGCTGAGATAGCAGTAATGGGTCCTGAAGGTGCTGCCAATATCATATTCCGTAAGGAAATTATGGAGGCAGAAGACCCAGATAAAATGCGTCGTCTAAAGGTAAAGGAGTATAAGGAGAAATTTGCTAATCCCTATGTGGCAGCAGCTAAAGGTTATGTTGATACAGTGATTGAACCTTCGGAAACACGTAAGCTGATTATTCATGCATTAGAGGTTTCCGTTAATAAGATTGTTGACACGCCTTGGAAGAAACACGGAATACCACCATTCTAAAAAACAGACAGATGAAACAAGAGAAAAAGAATGAAATAGATTCGGCTCCTAAGCCCAAAATAAATATTTCAGAGCATCCAATGTTTAGGACAATGGTTATTGAGGATACTAAGTACAAAACTCTTACCACAAGGAAAAATGAAATGCGTACCAAGTGGGAGGCGCCAAAACTTAAAGAGCTTAAGTCGTTTATTCCTGGTACAATAATCAAGGTAGCAGTAAAAGAGGGTGATAAGGTTGAATCTGGCGATTTGCTCATGATCTTTGAGGCCATGAAAATGCAGAACAAGGTACTTTGCCCATTTCCTGGGGTAATAAAAGCGATTAACGTAAAGGAGGGAGAGAGAATTCCCAAAGGCTTTGTTATCGCAGAGTATGAATAGATTTAAAAATCGGGGTTTTGCCCCGATTTTTTTTATATAGTCCCTGTTGTTAGCTTATGATGGATAAAACATTTGGAAAAGCTGTGGAGAGTGTGCCATATTGTTAGTATTTTTGCCTCAGCTAATAGGTTTTACTAAAACACAATAAAATATTTCTTTTACTATGGAAGTTACTGTAAACATTGCTAAGGAGTTAGGTTTGTTACCTGACGAGTTTGAGATGATAAAAAAAATACTTGGTCGAACTCCAAATTATACTGAGCTAAGTATTTTTTCTGTAATGTGGAGTGAGCATGCATCGTATAAAAACTCCATAAAATGGATAAAAACATTACCACGTAAAGGAGATGCAGTTCTTGCTGAAGCAGGAGCCGAAAACGCTGGTCTTGTTGATATCGGTGATGGTTTAGCCTGTGCGTTCAAAATAGAGTCGCATAATCACCCATGTGCGGTTGAGCCTTATCAAGGAGCAGCAACTGGTGTGGGAGGGATTAATCGCGACATTTTCACCATGGGAGCACGCCCAATAGCCCAGCTAAATTCATTAAGGTTTGGCAATATAAAACTCGATAGAACCAAGTGGCACATAAAGGGCGTGGTAAAAGGAATTGGCGATTATGGTAATGCTTTTGGTGTTCCCGTTGTTGCTGGAGAAGTTTTCTTTGATGAGTCGTACAACACCAATCCATTGGTAAATGCAATGTCGGTTGGAATTGTTGAAAAGGATATGGTTATTTCCGCCATATCAGAAGGTGTTGGAAACCCTGTATTTATTGTAGGTTCATCAACGGGGAAGGATGGGATTCATGGTACAACCTTTGCCTCCGCCGATATTACCGAAGATTCTGCCGATGATATTCCATCCATTCAGGTAGGCGACCCATTTATGGAGAAACTATTGCTTGAGGCAAGTCTTGAAGTAATTAAAACAGGTGCCCTTGTTGGAATGCAGGATATGGGAGCAGCAGGAATAATCTGTTCAACCTCAGAAATGTCGGAGAAAGGTGGTTTTGGCATGAAGGTAGACCTAAGCAAGGTGCCTTTGCGTCAGCAGAATATGGAGCCTTTTGAAATCCTCCTATCCGAGTCGCAAGAGCGTATGCTAATTGTTGTTAAGAAGGGGCGCGAAGCTGAGGTGAAAAAGGTTTATGAGAAGTGGGATTTAAACTGTGTGCAGATTGCTGAGGTTACTGAAGGGGACAGGCTTGAGTTTTTTTGGAAAGATGAAAAGGTAGCCGATGTGCCCGCCGAAGCGCTGGTGCTTGGTGGGGGAGCCCCAGTTTACGATAGAGAGTACAAAGAGCCGGCATATTATAACGAGTATAAGCAGTTTGATATTAATCAGGTTGCAGAGCCTGCCGATTTGAAAGAGGTGGCAAAAATGCTCATAAACCACCCAAACATTGCATCGAAACGATGGGTTTACCAGCAGTACGATTCAATGGTTGGTACTCGAAATATGACAACAAATTTTCCTTCGGCTGCAGGTGTTGTAAACCTAAAGGGTACAAACAAAGCTCTGGTGCTTACCGTTGATTGTAATCCTCGCTATGTTAAAGCCGACCCAATGATTGGTACCATGATTGCTGTTGCCGAGGCATCGCGCAATATTGTTTGTACGGGCGGCAAACCACTAGCTATTACTAACTGCCTAAATTTTGGAAATCCTTATAAACCCGAAATATACTGGCAATTTGTTAACGCAATCAAGGGTATGAGCAAAGCCTGCGAGAAGTTTGGCACACCAGTAACTGGTGGGAACGTTAGTTTTTACAATCAATCTACCATAGGCGGAAAGGATGAGGCTGTTCACCCAACCCCAACCATTGGTATGTTGGGTATACTTGAAAACAAAAACCATCATACAACATTGGCATTCAAGGACAAAGGGCATATGATATACCTGATTGGTAAGTCGCATAACGACATTTCATCCTCCGAATACCTTAACACATACCACGGCGTTAAGAAGTCACCAGTACCCTATTTTAATCTCGATGAGGAGTACAAAACACAGCAGCTGGTATTGCAACTTATTGGAAAGAATCTAATCCAGTCGGCCAACGATGTGTCTGATGGAGGGCTTTATGTTACTCTTCTTGAGAGCGCTATGCCACGAGATCTTGGTTTTGATATAACCACCGATGCGGAGATTAGACCCGATGCATTTCTCTTTGGCGAAGCTCAGGGACGTATTGTGGTGTCTGTTTCGCATGCTAAGGAAACTCAATTTATTGACCATATGGTTGAGAGTGGAGTTCTTTTCACTGTGATTGGGCATGTTACCAAATCGGAGATTAGGGTAGATGATGTTTCCTTCGGATTTATTGCCGATATGAAACAAGAATTCGACAACGCCCTCGAAAAACTAATTGTTGGTTAGCAGAGGTTTTGCCAAGTGGTAAATTCAAGACCTAATAAAGAACAGGTGAGGGGCATGTTTAACGATATTGCCCCACGGTATGATTTTCTGAATCATTTACTGAGTTTGGGTATTGATAAGCTTTGGCGCAAACGATTAATTCGTGACTTGCTCAAGCAACAGCCGAATCAAGTTCTTGATGTGGCAACAGGGACAGCCGACTTGGCAATCGCTTTGGCAAAAAAGAATATTAATGTATGTGTCGATGGTATTGATATTGCAGAAGCAATGCTTGCCATAGGGAATGAAAAGCTAATTAAAAAGCAACTCGATAACAGAATTAGGCTAAGCTTAGCAAGCGCCGAAAGTTTGCCTTTTAAAGAGAATCACTACGATGCTTGCATGGTAGCTTTTGGGGTTCGGAATTTTGAGGATCCCTTGGCAGGTTTAAGAGAAATTTTTAGGGTACTTAAACCTGGAGGAACCATAAGTGTTCTTGAATTTACTACACCGAAATTTCTCCCTGTAAGGCTTGTTTACCAATTCTATTTTACAAAAGTATTGCCTTTTATAGGCAGAAAAGTTTCTGGGCATAGTACAGCCTATAGTTATCTACCAAACTCTGTCGAGAGATTTAAAGAGCGTAACGAATTTGTCGAATTACTTAAACAGGTTGGTTTTACATACACCAGTTACAAGTTGCAAAGTTTTGGTGTTGCTGCAATATATAGAGCTCAAAAGGGGTAATCGGATTTTGATGTGTTTTTCAATGAAATTTGTCACTTGTACAATATGCAATATCTTTATCTACTTGTCGTTTATTAAAAAACTAAGCATAACAGGGTGAAAAAAGTTTTATTCGTAATTACTACTTTAATATTTTTTTTCATGGGGGGCACCATGGTCTATTCACAGTTTAGGCCAAACCCCATTCTTAACGATCAGGATTATGAGCGTGAGAAGAGGTTGCGCTTTGGTTTCTCGTTAGGGTTGAATTTTATGGATTTTACGGTAAAGAGTAGCATTAAACCCTATGTTTCTGATGGTGATTCTACGCAGTACTTTGTAGATAATAGCCATATTATACCTGGCTTTAACGTTAATGTGGTTTCCGATTTCCGAATTATTGAAAATTTTCACCTTCGATTCCTTCCTGGACTTGCCTTTGGACAGCGCGATGTATCGTTTTATCTTCCCAATGAGCCGGAGCCAACTACGATGAAACTTGAGTCGTCGTTTATAGAAATGCCACTTTTGCTTAAGTATAGTGCAAAGCGTAAAACCAATACTGTACCTTACCTTATTGCTGGGGTAAACTTTCGGATAGATATGGCAGCCTACAAAAAACTTAACATTGAAGAGGGGATAATGATTAGGTTGGTTAAAGGTGATTTCTACTACGAGATTGGATTTGGTCTCGATAACTTTTTAACTTTTTTCAAGTTCTCCACCGAAATCAAGTATTCCTCTGGATTCCTTAATGTATTTGCCAATGATTTTGCTGATGGAGCCCAGGACTATGCACATTCTATAAGCCACCTGCGCTCACATGTTGTCTCCTTATCATTTCACTTTGAATAGTTTAGTGCCATGCCCACCGATGTTACCCTTGTGCTAACCCCAAGGCAAGCTTCAAATGAGACCTTCTTAAAAGATCAAGCTATCCGAAGCCTTGGATTAAAAGCATCCGATGTTGGAGCCGTTCATATTACTCGTAAAAGCATAGATGCTCGTAGGGGAAAAGTTCAGATTAATATTGGTTTAAGGGTTTTTGGTAAGGACGAAACAATTGGCTCCTATTTTCCCAAGTTCGATTACAAAAATGTTTCTTCAAAGCCTGAGGTAATAATTGTTGGCTCAGGGCCTGCGGGCTTGTTTGCGGCATTGCGTTTGCTCGAGTTGGGCTATAAGCCAATCATACTGGAACGGGGTAAGGATGTAAGCAACCGAAAGCGCGATGTGGCCATGCTAAACCGCAATAAATCGTTAAATCCCGATTCTAACTATGCTTTTGGTGAGGGTGGGGCAGGTACTTTTTCCGATGGGAAACTCTATACCCGATCACGAAAAAGAGGTGACATAAATCGAATTATTAGTGCTTTTCATCTGCATGGTGCTCAAGATGAGATTCTTTATGAAGCTCACCCACATATTGGAACAAATGTTCTTCCTCGGGTTATAGTCAATATTCGCAAAACTATTGGGCTGCATGGTGGAGTGTTCCTCTTTAACAGTAAGGTTGTTGATTTAATTGTTGAGAATGCTAACACAAAAGGGGTTGTTTTGGACGATGGTCAAAGTTTAAGGGCCAATGGTGTAATACTGGCTACTGGGCATTCTGCTCGCGATATATACCAAATGTTATGGCGAAAGAATATCCTGTTAGAGGCTAAGCCCTTTGCTATTGGTGTTAGGGTTGAACACCCACAGGCACTAATCGATTCCATTCAGTACCACGGTATCCCTCGTGGCGATTTTCTTCCAGCAGCGAGTTATAGCTTAGTCGACCAGGTTAATGGGAGAGGTGTTTACTCATTTTGTATGTGTCCCGGAGGGTTTATAGTTCCTGCTGTTTCAGGTGATAATCAGATTGTTGTTAATGGAATGTCGCCTTCGGCCAGGAACTCCCAATGGGCAAATTCCGGAATTGTGGTTCAGGTTCGCTTAGATGATATTGCCCACCTGTCTAATCATGGCCCCTTAGCCGGATTAGAGTTTCAGATGCAGATGGAACAACTGGCCTACCAGCACAAGGGTGGAGATGGCTTTACTGCACCAGCCCAGCGCCTCGACGATTTTGTGGCATCAAGGGTTTCTAATATGCTTCCAAAATGCTCATATCATCCCGGGGTGTCATCGTCCCCAATTCATGAGTGGCTTCCAGAGGGCATTGCAAAACGGCTGCAGAATGGGTTTAAACTTTTCGATAGGCGATTAAAAGGGTTTATCACCAACGAGGCATTGATTGTTGCCCTTGAGTCCAGAACATCTTCACCAATTAGAATTCCGCGGCATAGCGAAACATTGCAGCATGTTCAGGTGAAAGGGTTGTTTCCGTGTGGCGAGGGAGCTGGATATGCTGGAGGTATCGTGTCGTCAGCAGTAGATGGAGAGAGATGTGCCGAGGCTTTTGCACAGTGGTACGCTCCTAATTAGAACGTCTTTTTAGCTCAGAGCAAACAATGGCTGTTGCCATTGAAACATTTAACGATTCGCTTCCCACATTACTTAATGCAAAGTTTGGGATGGTTATTCTGGTGGTGATGTAACTTTCAATTTCTGGCCTAATACCTTTTCCTTCGTTGCCCATTACAACAATTCCGTTAGAGGGCAGCTGTTTGGTGTAGATGTTTTCACCGTTTAAAAATGTGCCAATAAGTGGGATTCCTTGATGGTTAATCTCTTTCACCGCTTCTACCAAATCAGTATAAACAATATTAACATTCACAATGGCACCCATGGTGGCCTGCACCACTTTGGGCGAATAGGCATCTACCGTTCCATTTGAGCAAATTATTGTGCTGATACCAAACCAGTGGGCTAAACGGATTATTGTTCCAAAATTACCAGGGTCTTGTATACCATCGAGGGCGAGAAAAAATGAGTTTTTAAGATTCTTAAGATTATAATTTGATTCTGGTCTTTTAACAATTGCTAAAACCTCAGTAGATGTTTTCAAACCGCTAATTCTATTCATCTCCTCGGGGTTAATCTGCTCCGAGTTTACATTTTTTTGCATAAATTTGTTAACCCAAGTTGAGGTGTGGTAAACCCATTCAACCTCAAGGTTTGAAAGTAAAATCTCCTTAACCAACTTGGGTCCTTCTGCAATGAATAGACCTAACTCTTTACGGGTTTTCTTTTGTTGAAGTGAACGAATAAATTTTATTCTATTTGTTGAAAGCATCTGTGATAATTTATTTGTAAACCTACTAAAAAATCTGTTTGTGCTAATGTTTCTTGTGCAATCTATTTCAATCAGCAGTAAACTAGAGTTTCTGGTTGTGCTGTTCTTACGCTGTTCATTTCAGCACCAATTTGATAAACGTATCAAATTAGCCATTGTTTGGCATTTTTTATGCCATATCTTTCAGCCATACTATAGCTGTGGTTCCAATGGGTTTTATTAACTTTCAGCGTTTAAAGTTATAATGCAGAGTTTTTATTTTTTAGTTGATAATGTTACAAAAAGGTATTCAAAATAAGTTGTATTTAAGTAAGGGCATAGTATTGCTTTCACTTGTATTTTTTTTCTCAGCAACATCCTGTAGAATCACAAGGAATGTTCCCGAGAATGAGTACCTGCTCGATAATGCTAACCTGACAATTGAGACCAACGAGAAGAAATCTGGGGTAAAGGAGCGAGAGTTACAGAATTATATTAAGCAGAAACCAAATAAGCGCGTTTTGCTGTTTAGGTTACACCTGCGCATGTACAATTTGGCTCGGAAAGGCAAGGAGAAGGGGTTAAGTAAGCTGCTACGCACCATTGGCGAGGAGCCAGTTCTGCTGGATACGCTACAAACAAAACAGTCGGCCAGTAATTTGGATAGATATATCAACAGTAAAGGATATTACGATGCCACTGTAAGCCATACAACTGATATTAAAGGCGAAAGGGCAACCGTTAACTATAAGGTTACCATGGGCGATCCTTATCGGATTAAAAGGGTAACCTATGTTATTGAGGATACCCTAATAAGAAATATTGTGCTAAACGATACAGTTAATAGCTTGATTTCAGTGGGCTCTAGGTTTGATACGGATTTACTCAGGAAAGAGCGTGTCAGAATAGAGAAAAGGCTTAAGGAGGATGGTTACTTCCTGTTCTCACGTGATTTTATAACGTTTACAGCCGACACGAGTTTAGGAAAAAAAATGGTTGATCTTGATTTAGTGATAAGGGACAGGTTTATTCGTACTGAATTTGGTGATAGGATCCCACAACCTTATCGGAAGCATGAAATTACCAGTGTGTTTATTTATACTGGTTACGATCCTGTGGAGTATTACCATTTAGAGGAAGAACAATTGCTTGATACAGTTCCTTTTGATGATCAGAAGTTTATCTTTTCTTTTTCACCTGGTATTAAATATAAAACCATAAGCGATGCCAATCTGATAAGGCCAGGGCAGATTTACTCTGAAAGCGTAGTTCAGAAAACCCGCGATAACCTAAATTCATTACGGTTGTACAGGGCGGTAAACGTATTCTTTCGTCCAGATGAGGAGGCAGAGCGAATTGCCAGGCTGGAGGATAATTTTTTGATGTTTGATAATATTAGTTTAACCGATAGTCCGCCCATGGGTAAACTAAATTGCCACATTCAGCTAACGCCTCATACGCTGCAGAGTTATCAATTTGATTTGGTTGGAACAAATACCGCTTCTGATATTGGTGTTGAGGGCAATCTAAGTTTTCAGCATAAGAATATTTTTAAGGGAGCAGAGGTACTCGATGCGAAATTTAGGACCATGGTTCAGTTTTTAGCAGGTGACGAAGCGTTTACCAATTCATTGGAGGTAGGAGGATCAGTTGGTTTAAGTTTTCCGCGTTTTCTAGGACCATTCAAAGGGCATGAGTATGTAAAGCGCTATGCACCTCGCACACAACTATCACTGTCATACAACTATCAGCGCAGGCCCGATTACACAAGAACTCTTGCAGGGTTTAATATTGGTTACCGATGGAGGTCTGAGAATAGATTTGCGCATATATTCATTCCTGCTGAGCTTAACGTAATCAATATTTTTAGCATTGATGATAACTTTTTAGATAGAATTGCAAACACCTACCTTGCCAATAGTTATAAGAATCAGTTGGTTACAGTAACTAGTTACGGTTTAACTTATAGCAATCAATCGGCACAAAAGAAAGACTATATGGTTGTTAGGGGAAATATTGAGCTTTCGGGCAATACACTAAACGGTATTTTTTCAACTTTTGGTAGCAAGGCCGATGATGGTACGTATCAACTCTTTAATACTAGTTTTTCGCAATTTGTTAGGTCCGATGTGAATTTTATCTATAATCAAAGAGTTGATGAGAATAACACGTTTGTGTATAGATTTTTTGTTGGCGCGGGTTTACCCTATGGAAACTCAAAAGCATTGCCCTTTGAGAAGAAGTATTTCTCCGGAGGATCAACAGGTGTAAGGGCTTGGCATGCCAGGGGACTAGGGCCGGGAACTTTTGTAGAGGAAAAACTAAATGTACCCAACCAAACTGCCGATATTAAGATTGAGGCTAATGTAGAGTACAGGTTTATGCTATTTTGGATGCTTGAAGGAGCACTATTTATTGATGCCGGTAATATTTGGGCAATTTCATCGGCCGATGAACGACCTGGGGCTGTATTCTATCCCAACAGTTTTTATAAGCAAATTGCATTAGGAACGGGAGCAGGTATTAGAATGAATCTGGGGTTCTTTACCATACGAGTCGATCTGGGAATGAAACTTCATGATCCGGGTATAAAATTGCCTTCCCTCGATAATCCTAATCAGGAGATTGTGAACCACAACTGGCTACCATTTAATAAGCGGTATGTGTTTAAGGATGATTTCACGCTTCACTTCGGCATTGGGTATCCTTTTTAGACATTGGTACGATTTTATTGAGAAGTTTACTTTGTTTCATCATGCCGAATTCACTGACTTTTTTTGATAGATTTAGGTTTTAAAGCCAGATAAGCATACCTAAGATTAGTTAACACCTTGACTTTATTGTTTTTTACCCTTAATTTTGTTAATAAAACAAATAATTATGGAGTATAATAGTATTGTCGAATTGCTGGGCAATAGGGCAAAGTACTTGCTTGATCATACCAGTCAAACTATTCCTAAAGAACATCTTCATTTACCTGGGCCTGATTTTATCGAACGGGTTGTTTCTCACTCAAATCGTTCACAACGGGTTCTGCGGAACTTAC
Source organism: uncultured Bacteroidales bacterium (assembly GCA_937915475.1). Lineage (GTDB taxonomy): Bacteria > Bacteroidota > Bacteroidia > Bacteroidales > Tenuifilaceae > Perlabentimonas. Next base: position 9,120 of record CALGIR010000190.1, on the reverse strand, counting down.
AATCAATGTTCTCGAATGGCAGGCTAGCAGATACTGGCTATCTCTCAATTCTTCCAGTCGATCAGGGTATTGAGCATTCAGCAGGAGCGTCGTTTGCGCCCAACCCAATCTATTTCGATCCCGAGAACATTGTAAAGTTAGCCATTGAAGGTGGCGCAAATGCAGTGGCATCAACATTTGGTGTGCTAGCCTCAATTGCCCGAAAGTATGCGCACCGCATACCGTTTATTGTTAAATTAAACCACAACGAGTTGCTAACCTATCCGAATAAATATGACCAGATAATGTTTGGGTCGGTAAAGGAAGCATGGAATTTAGGCGCCACGGCAGTTGGGGCAACCATCTACTTTGGTTCAGAAGAATCGAACAGGCAAATTGTTGAGGTTGCCGAAGCCTTTGAGTATGCTCACGAACTAGGGATGGCAACTGTTTTATGGTGCTATTTAAGGAATAGTGGGTTTAAAAAAGATGGCGTTGATTACCATGCAGCAGCCGATATAACAGGACAGGCAAATCATTTGGGCGTTACCCTGCGGGCTGATATTATTAAGCAAAAGCTTCCGGAAAATAATGGAGGCTACAAAGCCCTTAGTTTTGGTAAAACGCACGAAAAGGTTTATTCCGAGTTAACAAGCGATCATCCAATTGATTTGGCACGATACCAGGTTATTAGTTGCTATAACGGTAGGGCAGGGTTAATCAATTCTGGCGGCGCATCGAGTGGCGCAAGCGATTTGGCCGAGGCCGTTTACACTGCCATTGTTAACAAGCGAGCAGGGGGCATGGGGCTAATTAGTGGACGAAAAGCGTTTCAGCGGCCTATGAAGGAAGGGGTAAAGGTTCTGAACTCTATTCAGGATGTTTACCTTTGTAAGGAGATAGGTATAGCATAAATGCTGATATACTGTTGAATATGATAATGGGAAATGCGAAAAGCATTTCCCATTTTATTTCTTAATGCTTTCCCGTTCCATTGGTATTAAAAAAGCTAACAAGTTCTAGTAGTTGACTGTTTTTTTGTTCCAGAACCTCAGACAAACTTTGCAGTTCTTCCGATTCGGCTGCACTGTTTTGAGTAACTGTATTAAAGGTTTGGATTGTTGTATTTATCTGATCGATGCTAGTTCGCTGCTCATACGAAACAGCGGAGATCTCCTGTACCAATTCGGCTGTTTTTTGAATTTCAGGGGTTATACGTTCAATTTTAAGCCTAAAATTATTGGTTTCATTCTGGGTAGATGTAGCTAACTGAATTATCTCATCGGCGGATTGCCTGCTCCGCTCGGCAAGTTTACGAACCTCTGCTGCTACAACAGCAAACCCTCTACCTGCTTCGCCCGCTCTTGCAGCCTCTACAGCCGCATTGAGTGCTAGAATGTTGGTTTGAAATGCTATGTCGTTTATTACCTGAATTTTATCGGAAATCTCATTTATTGACCCGAAAACTTTTAGTGACAAGTCGCTAAGCGAGCCCATTTCCCCCGATGCTCTCGAAGCAAGCTTCTCGGTTTGCGTTGCATTATCGGTACTTTGGTGTACCGACGAGGCTATCTCCTCCATGCTCGATGATAATTCCTCTGTTGATGCGGCCTGCTCACTGGCATCGGAACTTATGCTGCCTGCGCTTTGGGTTAGTGAACTGCCCACGGTATTAACCTCTGAGGCAAAGTCTTTAATCTGTAAAATAATCGCTGTAAGTTCATCAGTTAGCTGTTTAACTGATACTGCCATGTGTCCAATTTCATGGTCTTGCTTCAGCATTTTTTCATTAAGCTTAACGGTAAGGTTTCCATCTGCAATGCTTTGAATCTTTTTGCTAAGCTCAAGCGCAGGTTTTTTTATTAAAATTTTTGCAATAGCGTTTACGCTAAGTAATAAGACTAGACATGAAGGTACGGCCCAGGTAAGATGGATAAAACCAAGTCGACCAATGATGAATGCAAAAATAGCGATAACCATTGAGGTTATAAAAATGGTCATTGCAGTATAAAAAATAATGCTTTTGCGATATATAAACCAAACTATGCCGTAACCAAAAGGGATTATCAAAAAGATAATTAATAGGGTAAATAGGAGAATAGGTTTCATGTGGGTGTTTTTAATTAATATTTTTTTAATGAGTCTAAAGGTATTTTTCATTTTTGAGAAAAACAGCGGCAATAGAGTGATACTTGTCATCATATTGAACAAACTACAATTTTACCATTACTTTTTTGGTGTCACCTACTTTTTAGTTAGATTTGCTTGTTTTAGAGTAAAATAACACCAAATTATTAGTTTATTATTATGACAAAAGAATCGGTTTTGCGCGATAACTTTGGGAGCAGGTTTGGAATAATTGCAGCAACAGCTGGCTCTGCAGTGGGATTAGGGAATATATGGAAGTTCCCCTACGTTGCAGGAGAGAATGGCGGTGGAGCATTCCTTTTAATTTATCTCTTTTTTGTTTTGGCCATAGGAGTTCCGGTTATGATGTCGGAATTTGCCATAGGCCGAAGAGGTCAAAAAAATGCTTATGGATCGTTTGGTGTTATTGCTCCTGGTAAGAGGTGGAATTTAATTGGGCTAATGGGTGTTGTGGCAGCGTTTTTTATACTGGCGTTTTACAGCTCTGTTGCTGGTTGGACACTCCAATATATTGTAAGCTCAGTATCGCATAGTTTTGCAGGTCAAAGCATAGCTGATTTAGAGAATACTTTTAACACACTTATTGTAAATCCTATTAAACCGGTTGTTTGGCAGTTGGTTTTTATGGTGCTTACCGCACTGATTGTCCTTGCTGGTATAAAAAAGGGGATTGAGAAATACACAAAGCTGTTAATGCCTCTTTTACTATTACTAATTATAGTCCTTTGTATTCGTTCGGTTACTCTAGAAGGCGGAAAAGCAGGATTAGAGTTTTTGTTTAAGCCCGACTTTAGTAAGGTTACTGCCAAAACATTTTTGTATGCGCTTGGGCAAGCTTTTTTCTCGTTAAGTCTTGGTATGGGAGCATTAATTACATACTCATCGTACTTTAGCAAAAAGGAAAATTTAGCATCCACGGCGGTTTCGGTTGCACTTTCCGATAGCCTTATTGCAATACTGGCTGGTGTTATGATATTTCCAGCGGTTTTTGCCTTTGGAATTGAGCCTACTTGTGGCCCTAGCCTTGTGTTTATAACACTTCCAGGGATTTTCCAGCAAATGTTTTGGGGCGATTTTTTCGGAACAATCTTTTTTATTCTGTTAACCGTAGCAGCGCTTACCTCAACCATTTCGTTATTGGAGGTTGTGGTTGCATTTTTGTCTGAAGAACTTAAGATTTCACGAAAAAAGGCAACGGTAATTGCCACTCTATCAGTATCGGTTTTAGGCATTTTTGCATCGTTGTCATTTGGAACTCTAAAAGGGGTAACCATTTTTGGTAAAAGCATATTTGATGTTTTAGATTATACCGCTTCCAATGTTCTCCTTCCCTTAGGTGGGTTATTTATTGTGCTGTTTGTGGGTTGGTTTGGTGGCAAAAAAATTATTAAGAGCGAACTCTCAAACGAGGGAACCTTAAGAGTTAGATACTACCCATACTTCAATTTTATAGTAAAGTTTATAGCACCCTTTGCCATTGCCGCAATTTTTATTTACTGTATTTTTTGGGGTGGTTTATGATAGGCTATAAGCAATGTGGTGGTTAGAGTGATTGTTGGAGTAGGAGGTGTTGGCGGGTTATGTTTGGTTATTTGCAAGTTAGGCACAAGCTGAAAGAAAACCGAGAAGTTACCAAAACGGTAACTTTTTTATTATATTTGCGTTAAACAAGTATAATGTGCGAGTAATAGCGAAACGAACTTTACGAGATTTTTGGGAAAAACACGCTGATTGTGAAGAACAATTAAAATCGTGGTATAGAGAAACCGAAAAAGCCGAATTGAACAACATCAGCGAATTAAAAAGTGAATATCCAAGTGCTAGTATCTTAAAAGACAATCGAATTGTTTACAACATTAAAGGTAATAATTATCGCTTGATTGTAAAATTCAACTTTGAATACGGAATATGCTGGATAAGGTTTATTGGAACTCACGTTGAATATGACAAAATTGACGCAAATAACATCTAATTATGAAAATATTACCGATTAGAAACGAAAATGATTACCAAAAAGCACTCAGCAGACTTGAGGATATTTTTGATGCACAAAAAGGAACGGAAGAAGGAGACGAATTGGAAATCCTTTCAATCTTGATTGACCGATACGAAAATGAAAATTTTCCAATCGGAATGCCCGACCCAATCGAGGCAATTAAATTCCGAATGGAACAAATGGGAATGAATCAAAAAGATTTAGCAGAAGTTGTTGGATTTAAAAGCAGGGTAAGTGAAATATTAAATAAAAAACGAAAACTGACCTTATCTATGATTAGAAAACTGAACACTAATCTAAATATTCCAACTGATGTTTTAGTTCAAGATTATTAAGAACAAAGCCAGTTGCTACCACGCGGTACATTTCACACCCCACTATTTAACTGATTAGGTTACTATTCTGTTTCAATTTGGCTTTTTAGCGTGGGATGAATAACTTGCTCCACTTAACGGAGTGCAAAACATACCCCCAGCCGTATACCTTTATTGGTTTGGCATTTTCAATTTGATAAAATAGTTTAGTTATGCTAAGACATTGGATTAAGCTAATTCCCATTCTTTTTGCACTTATATTCCTCTCCTCACACAACAATTTTGCGCAAAGTATCTCAGGCACTGTAATCGATAATAATGGGGAGCCCGCCATTGGAGCATCGGTTTACTTCGATGGTACAACCATTGGCACTACCACCAGTTCGGAAGGGCACTTCCGTGTAAATTCTAAAGGGATTATCAATTCGGCTCTGGTTGTAAGCTACATGGGCTATGAGACAGTTATTATTAATAACCCCTTTGAGGTTGCTTATCATAGAGTGGTCTTAAACCCAAAACTATTGGCAATAAAAGAGGTTATTGTGGTGAGAGATCCGTTTACCCGTGAACAGATGATGAAGATTTTTAAAAAGGAGTTTTTGGGCACAAATATGGCTGGGAGGCGATGTATAATACTAAACGAGGAGGATGTAGATGTATATTACGATTATGGGACAAAAAGCTTGGAGGCCACATCGATAAAGCCTTTGCAAATTGAAAATCCATACCTTGGTTACAGAGTTGAGTTTAACCTGACAGATTTTTACATTAAGTTTAACAAGAGTTCGCTTAAGCGTGATCTTATCCATAGTAGTTTATTTTTGGGAACATCACTCTTTGCTGAGGAACAAAAGGTAAGCAAACGCCAGCTAAGGCGTAGGGAGAATAGTTTTAAGGGTTCGCAACTTAACTTTTTTAGAGATTTAGCCCTTATGAACTGGGGAAAGGATGGGTTTACTCTGTTCTCGGGGAGTATGCTCATTTTACCCGCCACTGGATTCGAAGTGAAGGATACCCTAGGCATGAAGTTGGTTACAGTTTTACCTGATCCGAGAATACCATTGATTACGAGCTCTGCTGGTAAGGCAATTAAGCCTAAAGGGCGAGTGTTTATCATACTATACAAGAACAGGCAACAGTCGGTTGTGAAATTCTCTACAAACCAGTTCTTTATCGATTCAAATGGGAACAACTCACATCCTCAGTTCATTTCTTTTGGTGGCGAAATGGGCAAACGACGGTTTGGCAACCTTTTACCTTTGGATTATGAGTTCTAAAAAGTAAGTTGCCCCGTGCTAGAGTTTTATTACATTTATGTTTTTCCAAAGTTAAAAGGGCAGTAAATGTTTTCACCCCAACTTCCCGGCAATAAATGCAGTTGTCCAAGCAGCTTGCAGGTTAAAGCCCCCAGTTATGGCATCAATATCCAGCACTTCGCCAGCAAAGTATAGGTTTTTGCAGGTCTTGCTCTGCATTGTATTAAAATCAATACTTTCCAAGCTAACACCCCCGCAGGTTACAAACTCATCGCGAAATGTTGATTTACCCTTAACCAAATAAATATCGTTGGTTAGGAGGTTGGTTAGCTTGTTTATACCCTTTTTGCCAAGTTCTCCCCACTTTTTATCTGCTGGTACTTCGGCCTTTTCGAGAAGGTAGACCCATAATCTTGAGCAAAGGCCGTATGGCCTTATATTGACAATCATCTTTTTTGAATGCTCCTGCGAAAGAGAGAGTAAACTGTTAGCAACAACCTCATGGTTTTGCTCGTTTACCCAGTTAACTTGAATAGGGAAGATATACTCTTTCTCGCTTAGTAATCGTGCTCCGTACGATGAGAGTTTAAGAATGGCTGGGCCACTCATTCCCCAGTGAGTAATAAGTAGTGGACCGTTGGATTTTAACCGAGTACCCTGAATGCTAACCTGAGTATTATCAACCACAACTCCCATCAGCTTAGTTATGCTATTGTTGGGTATGTTAAATGTGAATAGCGAGGGAACTGGGGTTTCAATCTTGTGGTTTAGCTGTTCTAGCCATTTTAGCCCCTCCCTTTTTGGCGACCCACCTGTTGTAACAATAACCTTATTGAATTGGCGAGGTGTAATATCGGTTTTGGTAAATTGCAATTCCAGTTTTTCACCAATTGGGGTAATTGCCTTAACGCCCTTGCCTGTTTCTATTGTAATTTTCAGCCTTTTTGCTTCGCGTAAAAAGCAGTCGATAATGGTTTGTGAGTCCTGCGAAGCAGGAAATACGCAGTTGTCGCTTTGTGTAACAAGAGGAACGCCACGCTTCTGAAACCACTCTATAGTATCACCTGTGCTAAATGAGCGGAAAGCCTTTTTCAGGCTTCGTCCGCCACGGGGGTAAGCCTTGCATAACTCTGGGATATTCGTGAGTCCATTGGTGACGTTGCACCTTCCACCGCCCGATATTTTTACCTTGGCAAGCACCCTTTGCGATTTCTCGAAGATTACCACTGAAGCATTAGGGAAGTTTTCCTTAACGGCAATTGCCGAAAAAAAACCTGCCGCACCTCCACCAATTACTGCTACCTCCATTTTACTCTGTATCGATTTTTCAGGCGTTTTAAAACTTGCTACAAAGGTAATTATTTAGCTGTGATGTTTTTTATTCAAGCAAAACTGTATAATTCCAATCCCCGTTCGGCTTAGGTTTATCTGCCAGCGGCAGGCTGCGCCTAAGTTGTATATATTTCTTTTGGCTGTGCCAAGCGAAAGCACTGTGATTTCTGGCACAAATAGGAACGTTACAACAGGCAAAAGTTGGACCGAAACAGTGGCACAAATCAAACCGAGATAGCCAATAGCCAAATCCACCTTAGTCTCTTTACTTATACAGTTATTATTTAGCGTTTAAGTATTGTGGTACTTTTCTTTGATTTGTTTTACACTCAAAAGCATAGGCAATTTCAATAAGTATTGGTTCGCTCCAGGCCTTACCGAAAAAGGACACGCCAACTGGCAATCCGTCAACATAACCCATTGGTAGGCTGATGATGGGATATCCTGCTTGTGCAGAGGGCGAAGAGCTGCTAAGCTGAAAGCTATCGCCATTAATTAAATCCGTTTTCCAAGCGGGGCTTCCTGTGGGTGCTACAATTGCATCAAGGTTATGCTCATCCATCACTCTATCAATACCATTTGTTCGGCTTTGGCTTATCAAATCAGCTAGTGCCTTTTTGTATTCGGGCGATTCTAAATCACCTTTTGCTTGGGCCATCTCTAGGTATATTTGATTGAAATACCTTAGCTCAATTGAATCAGCCTTATTAAACTCAATAAGTTCCTCAAGGTTTTTAATGGGAGCATTGGGTCCAAGACTGCTAAAGTATTTATTTAGCCCATCTTTATACTCATAAAGCATAACCTCAAAGGAGTTTTGACCCGAATTTCTTTCAACTATTTCTGTAATCTCGATAATCTCAACCCCTTCATCTTTTAGCAAGCGAATGGTTTGACTCATAACGCTATCCACCTTAAAGTTTCGTCCAGATGCGCCTGTAAAGTAACCAATCCTCTTGTTTGCTAGTCCATCTTTTTTAAGAAACTGGGTATAATCGTAATAGGAATTATCTTTGCTTAACAGTGTTCTTTCATCCATACTATCGATTCCCACAAGGGCACCAAGACAAATGGTTACATCCTTTACTGTTCGTCCCATTGGGCCAGGCGAGTCTTGAGTTTCAGCTATGGGTATTATCCCCGTGCGGCTTATTAGACCAACGGTTGGCTTTATTCCCACTATTCCGTTGGCGTGCGATGGGCACACAATTGAGCCATTTGTTTCTGTTCCAATGGCCAACACGGTAAGATTTGCTGATACGGCCACACCTGAACCTGAACTTGAACCGCACGGGTTTCGGGTTATGTCGTATGGGTTAAGGGTTAGTCCACCAGCACCGCTCCAACCACTTGTCGAGAGGTCGCCCCTAAAGTTTGCCCACTCGCTAAGGTTGGCCTTCCCTAGTATAATGGCACCTGCCTCTCTTAATTTTTTTGCCACATAGCTGTCGTTTAAAGGAAACGAGTTTGCCAATGCCCTTGAGCCCCCTGTTGTGGGCATCTTATCATGAGTATCTATATTGTCCTTAAGTACTACAGGTATTCCGTGTAACGGGCCTCGCTTATTGTCATTCTGTAGCTCCTTGTCTAACTCTTTGGCAATATCAATTGCATCGGGGTTTACTGTTACCATTGAGTTTAGGCTTGGTCCATGCTTGTCAATACGCTCAATCCTATCAATATAGGCGCTAACAACCTCTTCAATGGTAAACTCACCATTGCTGTAGCCCTCTTGAATTTGCTCTATGCTGTACTCTAAAAACCGGAAGTTATTGTAATCGGGTTTTTTGTTGTTGGTACATGCTGTTATAATAATGATAAAAGCTAGGATAATACCTATTGTAAAATTGGAAGTTGGTCTCATGGCATTATATATTATGGTTATCAAATTTAGCCGATAAGATAGAGAATTTCTTTATACAAAAAGATTGTGAAACCTTTTTTTGATAGCGTTCCAAATATTTAGATTCATTCGTGTCCGGTAAAAATAATACATTTGGGGATAAACGATTCGTGTTGCGATTGGCATCGGCCGATTAACCGAAAAACAAGCACAGCGGGCGTTAAGAAAAATCTGCTGTTTGCAGCACCGACC
>CALGIR010000189.1 GCA_937915475.1 uncultured Bacteroidales bacterium | reverse complement strand
GGGATTCAGGAGAAAACTATTGCAGTATCGCCTGTTGGTTGCGCTGTGTTGGCATACAACTACATTAGCGTTGATTGGCAAGAGGCTGCTCACGGTAGAGCACCTGCTTTAGCATCAGCAATTTCGAGGTTAATGCCCGAGAAGTACGTTTTTACTTATCAGGGAGATGGTGACCTAGCATCCATTGGAGCAGCAGAAATTATTCATGCATGCAATCGTGGTGAGAATATTGTGGTTATCTTTATAAACAATGCTATTTATGGTATGACCGGTGGACAAATGGCACCAACTACTCTTTTGGGTATGAAAACTGCCACATCACCTTACGGACGTACTGTTGAGTTAAATGGTCACCCACTAAAAATCACTGAGTTGATTGCTCAATTACCAGGAACCGAGTACGTTACTCGTCAGGCAGTACACACTCCTGCAGCAGTTCGCAGGTGCAAAAGGGCTATACTTAAGGCATTCCAGAATGTTGGCGAGAAAAAAGGTGCTCAATTAGTTGAGGTTGTTTCTACCTGTAGTTCTGGTTGGAAACTTTCCCCCGAAAAATCAAATGAGTGGATGGTTGAGAACATGTTCCCATTCTATCCGTTAGGCGATTTAAAAGGTTAATACGTAAATTAAAACTATTGAAGCTATGACAGAAGAAATAATAATAGCCGGTTTTGGTGGACAAGGCGTTCTCTCAATGGGGAAAATTCTTGCCTACTCTGGCATTATGGAAGATCAAGAAGTATCGTGGATGCCATCGTATGGCCCAGAAATGCGTGGTGGGACTGCAAACGTAAATGTTATTCTAAGCGATGAGCGAATTAGTTCGCCAATTCTGCACGATTTTGACACTGCAATTATCCTTAACCAGCAATCACTCGATAAGTTTGAGAAAGCGGTTAAACCTGGTGGAATTTTAATATACGATCCCAACGGTATAACCCGTCATCCAGCACGAAAGGATATAAAAATCTACAGGGTTGAGGCCACCGATGAGGCTACTAAACTACAAAGTGCAAAAACCTTTAACATGATTGTGCTAGGTGCTTATCTTAAGATAAAGCCAATTGTTAAAATGGACAATGTTGTTAAAGGGCTTGAAAAATCATTACCCGAAAGACACCACCATCTAATCCCTATGAACGTAGAGGCTATTAAGCGTGGACAAGAGGTTGTTAAGGAATATAAGCCAAGTTAATATTCTGAATAATAAAGCATGAAAAAGAGGCTGCCCTAATGGACAGCCTCTTTTTTTATTTGTTTTATAACTTTCTGAAGGTTAATAATACTCTTATTGATTTAATTAATTCTTTATACAACGCACTGATAAAAAATCTGCATCAGCAGATCCGAGCCAAGCTCCATCCATTAGGTCTATGGTAAAACCACCAACGCCTTGTAAGTTTGTGTACCAATAGTGAGCAATTTGGCCTAAACCTGAATAAGAGATGATATCTTGTGCAACTTTTATACCATAACCACCCGGTACTGCTGTGAATCCTGAAATATTTGTTGGGGTAAGATATTCGCTATACAACCAAGTTCCTGAGTTGTCCATTAAACTAGGTGCTGCTTGATTTGCATCCGGATAATCATATTCTGAAAATTCTTTAAATAACTTATTCCAATCATTTTCTTTTGGAATACGCCAGCCTGTAGGGCATAACCCCTTAGAATCAAAAATTGCATTTTGGCTATATAGCATACCGTAAATTTCTAATGCACCTCCTAAAGAATCGGGATATTGGGTTACGTTTGATTTTTCAATCGCAGTTCCATCATTATAATTTATGGTTCTAAGATTTTCTTTCATCCAAATCTGGCTACCAATGGTAACTGTTTCATAGCTATCGCCATCGATAACTATGGGTAACGAACCTACACTTCCGCCTGTTTGTATATCACCCTGTACCTGAACATTACCAGTTGTAGCAAGGTTAGTGAGAACGTTAGTACTATCCCTATTAACTGTTAAGTAATCGGTATATCCCTTTGTTTGGTCGCTAAAACCGCCAACAGCAAAGCCGCCTCTATTCCCTTTTGAATGGTCATCGGTTAAAATAAACTTGGCACTATCGGGACTTACAGTAAAGAAATTATGATTAACTCCTTTGGTTTGATCGCTAAAACCTCCAACTGCAAAGCCGCCCCTATTCCCTTTCATACCATTTTCAGCTGATTGCTGGATATTGAACTGAACCATATCGGGAAAAATGGTTAAATAGTCAACTCCACCCTCTTTGGTTTGATCGCTGAAGCCACCAATAGCGAAGCCACCTCTATTACCTTTTACTCCATCTTCGGCTGACTGCTGGATATTGAACTGAACCATATCGGGAAAAATGGTTAAATAGTCAACACCACCCTCTTTGGTTTGATCGCTAAATCCACCAATAGCGAAGCCTCCTCTATTACCTTTTACTCCATCTTCGGCTGATACATAAACCTTTGCTCCCGATTCGTAAACGGCAAATACGAGTAAACCCTCACTGTTGCGAACGGAGAATAGAGGTTCTTCTTCGTCACGACCCTCTTCAGGAAGAATCTCCACCGTATTTTGGCTAACCAACATCCTATTGGATGCCGCCCAAGCATCGCCATTGTGAACAACGGTTTGCCCCTCAACGGCATTGCCCTGAATTGCATTGCCGGCATGTAGCGCATAAGGAACTGAGAGAATTTGAGATACACCTAGAGTAACATATGAAGCATCATTCCCTTTCTTGATATCAATCTGGATAAAAATACTTTCTTCCCAAGGGATTAGTGCAAAATCGCCTACGGGGTTTCCTCCCATACCAACTTCAACCGCAATTAAACCCTGCACACTGGTTGTAAGTGTATGATCTTCTTGGTAAACAATGTCACCTTCAGCAGTAGTCTTGCGTAGAATGACCTTAAGGGCAACTTCCTGTTCGGCCATAATAGTGCCATCAGAATTTCTGACGGCAGCCTGGTAGTTAAACTTTTGGGGCACTTGCCCGATTGCTATTACTGGCAGAAATAGTGAAAGCAGTAATAATAGTAATACTTGTCTCATGGTTAATTGGTTTTAGTTAAAAAAATATTTTACGTAAGTTAAAAGTATACCATATTTATTGTAAAGTCAATTTATGCTTTAATTATTTTATAAATACACCTTAAAAAGCAATAAACAACTAAATAGGTGATGTTAAACTACCCTAGTATAACCATCATGAATAAATAATTGCTGGAGGAACTAAAAGATTTACTTAACCCTAAGGCCAACAACCGTGATATCATCACGTTGCGTTTCTTTGCCTTTAAAGCGATTAAGTATCATATCCAATTCTTCACCAATAATCTGCATTGGGCTTTCAATACTATCCTGAATAATAGTAATTAATTTTTTAGATGTGAATTTTTTCCCAAATTCGTTATTCTGATCAGTTATGCCATCGGTGTAGAGAAAAATGGAATCACCTGACCTAAGGTGCAGTAACTTATTTTCATACTGCGAATCTATATCGGGGAGAACACTACCAATAGATTTTCTATTTCCTTTTATAACTTCAACCAAACCCTGAGAATTAGAGTAAAAAAGTAAGGGTCTGTTTGCTCCAGCAAATTTAACTAAATACTGAACCTCGTCAATTCGTTCGATTAGGCAAAGGGAAACATCCATTCCATCAAAATTTTCGCTTGTCTCCTGGTGAAGAACTAGCTTGAGCATTTTGTCAAGTTCGGTTAGTATTTTAGCTGGATCTTTTATTTTTTTCTCATTAATTATCTCACATAGTATTCTACTGCCAATCATGCTCATGAATGCTCCTGGCACTCCATGTCCAGTACAATCAGCAACGGCAAAAATAAACCTTTCTGTACCCTTTTTGCCTGATTTTTGCAGCTGTGAGAACCAGTAAAAGTCACCTGAAACAACGTCTTTTGGCTTGTAGATGATAAAGTTCTCAAAATGCTCATCAATGCTCTTTCTGTCGGGCAATATTGCCTGCTGAATAGTGTGAGCGTACTGAATGCTTGCATGCGTTTGCTTATTCTGATGCGCTAATTCATCACGTTGGGTCTCTATTTCCTCTTTTTGCTGCCTTAGCTCCTCGCTTTTATCCTGAAAATCTCTCTTTTGCTGAAGGATCTCCTTTGTTCTTTGCTCTACTAAACCCTGAAGTTTTAAATTCGACTGGATTAGCATACGTGTCTTTATCTTAACAGAAAGTATAACTATTAGAATAAACAGTAATAAGTAGGTAAAATAGGCTATTGGATGGTGATACCATGGACGTGCAATCATAAATGTATACGTTGCTACATTGCTCTCAACGTTAAAAACACTTATTGCCTTTACCTGAAAGGTATACCTTCCGAAGGGCAAATTTGTGTAACCCTTCACTTGAATTGGACTAAATTCAGACCATTCTTTATCAAAACCTTCAAGCATATAGGAGTAGGTTATTCTTTCTTCCTGCCCAAAAAGCGCAGATGAAAAACTGAAGGTTAAGGAATTCTGGCTAAAAGATATTTTAGGAAAATCCTGGCTATCCTGAGAGTTTCTGATAAAATAGTTCTTATTGGGGCTGTCGTACTTGTAGGTGCCGCCAAACAAGGGAGTATTTTGGTTAATAAATACCTCACGGATAAGAACATTGGGAATTTTTATGCTCTTATTCTTAATATTCGAATCAAATCGACAAAGACCATCGGCTCCTGCAATCCATGTAACTCCATTCTCTTCAGTAAAAGTATCATAAAAAACCATAGGAGGTATTCCGTTGAGTTCGGTGGGGTTCCGAATGTACTTATCCTTATCATTAAAATAAGCTCTTTCTATGTTTCTTGTATTAAAATCGGAATACGACTCGAACCATAGGTATTCATTATTATCGAAATTTAAAATCTTAACTCCCTTACTCCCATCCCCAAACTCTGCACCTAATAGGTAACTAGCCTTAAATAAATCACTTTTGTAATCGAAATATGAAAGTCCATTTGAACAGGATAGCAGTAGTTGATTATTTACAAAGATAAGTTTAGAGTCCCCATGGAAATTGCTGCAGTTTTTAATGTCTGTAAAAACTTTAACCTCATCAAAAGCAAGGCTGCTTGGGTTAGATGATTTGACCCTAATTATACCGCGATACCGATTAATAAACCAAATGTATCCATTTGAATCTTCTACAATATTTTCAACCCGCCCATCGATATCCGCAAATTTACCTAAGTACTGCCAAACTCCTTTTTTGTATGCAGCCAATCCAACACCATCATACAATCCCAAGAAAACAAAATCAGCATGATGTTTTGACTTAAAAATAGTAAATGCTGGTTCGGCTTCGCCACGTATCCTTTTTGTTTTAAAGCCATTAACGTTAAAAATCCCATCGCCTGTGGCGACTAGCAAGTAGTCTTTTTTGTCGGACGTTGTAATTCCCTGGATATCCCACGAGAGATTTAATATCCCTTCAACACGTTTAAACAGTCCTTGGTACAAACCAAATACACCTGCATTTGATGATATGTATACCGTTGAGCCATGCTTGTAAACTGATTGGAGAATACCTTTAACGCCAAAATCTTCATTAAACGAAGTTAATGGGGAGTTCAATGCAGAAAATGAAATGCCATTATTGAGGGCTAGCCAAATATTTTCCTGTTTGTCGCAGGTTAAATGCCAAACAGTTTCATCTTGTATTCCCTGATTCTTTCCGATGTATTGTACAATATCTCCATTCCTATCAACAACGGCTGCTCCTCCTCTATAGGTTCCAAAAGCAAAGTTTCCGTTGGGTAGAGTAATGCCATTGTAAACCCAATTCTGCTTAAAGAAAATATCTTCTGATGTTTTAAAGGGTGAGAATCTGGACTCAACCGCATTGTCACCTTCAGCACTGGAAAACTCATACAACCAAAACCCATCGGCTTGCGTAGCTATAAGTATCCGATTTTTGTCATAGGGTAGCATTGAATAGATGCGAGTATCCTCAAAATGAGCGCCATCAGGGGCAAGCATTAATGTATCGTTTACCAAAACAGTTAATCCAACCTGAGGCTGAAGTGAATATATTTTCTCGTTAACAAAATAGGTTCTGTGGAAAATAGTTTTAGGATACATCACAGTAATCTCATCATTGTATAACCTAATTATACAGCTATTACTGCAAAAATAAACTCCCTGCTTGGTTGCATAAACCTGCCTAACCATGCCAATGTTCACATCTATTTTAGGGGCAAAATCAATTAGCGAGTTATAAACCATATACCCTAAACTATCTGGAGCAAGAAAGCCTATTTCATCTTGCCCTCCAACCCAAATTTGTCCATTACTATCAGTATCAAGGCAACGAGCTGTAACGCCATTAATTGAAATTAATCTCCAAGTAGTACCGTCGTACTCAAGTACACCACTATTATTAGCGGCATAAATAAGACCTCTTAAATCCTGAATTACTGCCCAATTCTGAAAATGGGCTCCATAATCTCCGTGTGAGAAGTTTTTATATGGCAATAGGCCAATTGCTTGAACCTGAAAACAACTAACATATAGTAATAAAAGCAATAACCACCCTCGCAAAAATCTCATAAATTACTTTATAGAATTAATTATGCAGGAAAATTAATAAAAAACCCAAAACAATGATACTAATTATACAGTTTGTTTGTAAAAATCGAAGTTCAATCATATTTTTAACATTAATGGTCAAAAATAATGTGATTTAGTTATTTAAAAGTGGTAAATTGCAATTGCATTCTGTTGTAGTAAACATTATGCATAGTTTTTTCATACTTTTTGGTTGAGTGTTATTCGTGTTTTTGGGGAAAGGAGGCTCTGGTTGGCCTCCTTTCTATTTTTTCACAAAAGCGATAACGTTTTAGAACATTTGTTCAAGGATTACCTAAATACCCAAACCCTTTATTATTCTTGCTGCTTTATCATCATCGCTTAGGTTATGAAACTCTTTCCTACTCTTTTCTGACAATTCAAACTGTTCGGCCTGAATTTGCAGCTTTAGCTCTGCAACCTCAGCCTCCTTCCTATTGGTTAAGTAATTTCGGGCCACACTAGGGAATAATTCAAGTAGTAGTTCTTCCTCTTCGGTCGCAGCAAGTTTAATACCTCCAAAATCTTCAAGAATAATTGGATTCTCCTGAGGTTTGTAATCCATAGAACTGAAGGGAACCTCTTTCCTATCGCCACAAATTTTCTCTCTGAAATCGGGGTCAATTTCAATTGGTGTTTTACCGTAAATCCCTTTCACCAAATTCTTAAATTGGGTTGAAGGATTTGAGTATGGGTCGTCGCCTTTTTCAACTGATACAAGGTAGTTTACAGACTGGGCACCCACAATCTGGCTGGTTGGGGTAACCAAAGGAGGACAACCAGCCTCAACCCTTACAAGGGGAACTGTTTCGAGTACTTTAGGAAGTAAATCGTCCATTTTCATCTGCCTAAGCTGAGCCAGCATATTGGTGTACATTCCACCGGGTATTTCAGCATTCCGAACACGGCTGTCGGGTGCAATAAAGTTAAACCATGACTCAATAGCCAACGTTGCCTCAAGCAACTCTTGCTCATCGCCTGCCTTTGCAAAGGAAATGGCACTGTCAAATAACTTGTCTACTGCTTTGGGTAGAGTGTCGGCAGTAATATCAAAATCGATGGGGAATTGCTTATACGAGTCAAATTCGGCTAGTTCCTTTCTAATCTGCTTTAACTCTTGGTTAATCTTCACAATTGCATCAAGATTTACTCCAGTATCAAGCCCTAGTTTATCAGCAAAGATTTGAACCAACTCAAAAGCTGGAGCTGCTGGTCCGCCAGCTAAGGTAGAAATTGATGTATCAACAATATCGGCACCATTTATAATTGCCATTAGCGTTGATGCTAAACCGTACCCCGGAGTACAGTGAGTGTGAAAGTCGATTGGTAAATTCACCTCCTTTTTTAGCCTGCGCATAAGTTCACCAGATTCGTTGGGAGTTATAAGTCCCGCCATATCCTTAATGGTAATCATATCGGCACCCATGCCCTCAAGCTGCTTTGCCTTGTTCACAAAATAATCGATGCTAAAGACATCGGTTGGTAACTTTTTGCGCTTAATAAAGGCTAATGCCTTTTGCTTTGGAGTAAACTTGGGATTAACAGTATAACAAACGGCACAATCGGCTATTCCACCATTCTCCTTTACATACTTAATCGTACTCTCCATATTGTCCAAATCGTTAAGGCAATCGAATATGCGCATAATGCGTATACCTCCTTTAACGGCCACCCTGTTAAATCCTTCAATTACCGACTCGGGATAGGGTTCGTAACCAAAAAGGTTTCGTCCTCGCGAAAGGGCAGTCAAGTTGGTGTGTTCGCCAAGTGCGTTTTTAAAAACCCTAAGCCTATACCATGGGCTTTCATTCAAAAATCGCATTACGCTATCGGGTACTGCACCACCCCAAACCTCCATAGCGTAAAATCCAGCATCTTTATAAAACGGTAAAGTTTTCTCAACCTGCGAAAGGCTCATTCGGGTTGCCAACAAGGATTGTTGCCCATCGCGCAGGGTTAAATCCCTTATCAATAGTTTACCCTTGTACTCTATTTTCTTCCTTCTTTCAGCAATTTCTGCTCTACGCTGATCAATGGTTTGGCTATACTCTTGCTTACGAGACGTATATAGAAAATCCTTGGCAACAGCGGGAAAAAGTTCTAAAAGCAAGTACTCTTTCTCATTCTTTGCCAACTTTACACTTTCAAACTCCTTTAGAACAGGATTTTCTGGAGATTTATACTGAGATATATCATAAGGCGATTCGTTGCTAAACCCGCAAATGCGCTTCCTAAACATACTTTCGATAGGGATTGGTGTTTTGCCATACTCGCCCTTTACCAGGTTAAAAAACTGATTGGAAATATTTGAATAGAATGGCTTACCCGAATTCTCGTCGATTACGCAATTTACAGACTGTGCTCCTATTATCTGGCTAGATGGTGTTACCAAAGGCGGGCAGCCAGCATCGAGACGAACAACTGGAACAACCTCAAGTACACGGTCTAATAAATGGCTGAGACCTAATGCTTTTAGCTGCGAAAGCATATTGGTGTACATACCTCCAGGTATCTCTGCATTCTTAACCATTTCGTTTGGTTTGGGAAAATTAAAATACCGTTCAATACCATGGCAAGCATTCAGTAGTTCTGCCTCATTTCCGCTTTTAGCAAACGAAATTGCACTCTCAAAAAGTTCGTCGATATGTGGAGGTAATGTATCCTTAGCAATATCAAAATCGATGGGTATCTGCTTATAGCTATCCTCACTGGCAAGGCTATTTACTCTGATATCCTTTAACACTCTATTTAATTGGGCAATTACTTCAATGTTACCATCAACGGTAATTCCAAGCTTTTTGCAAAAAAGGGAGATTAATTCATAGGATGGTCCAGCACTTCCTCCTGAGAAGTATAGAAGATTAGTATCGACAATATCGGCACCACTTATAATTGCCATTAAAGTTGAGGCCAATCCATAGCCCGGAGTACAATGGGTATGAAAATCAACTGGTATGCTAAGAGAGGCTTTAAGTTCAGCAATAATTTTGGCAGTTGCTAGTGGAGTAGCAAGGCCGGCCATATCCTTAATGGTAATCATATCAGCTCCCATAGCCTCAAGTTCTTTTGCCTTGCTTACAAAGTAATTAGTATCAAAAATCTTTTCTGGTAGATTTTTAATTGTCAGTTTATCCTTTAATTCCTGCTTTTGAGGTAAACGAGGGTCTATGGTATAGCACACAGCACAATCTGCTAATCCACCAGAATTTTTCACATAATTAATGGTAGATTTTATATTCTCATTATCATTAAGGCAATCGAAGATACGCATTATGCTTATCCCCGATTTCACGGCATTGGTATTAAAGCCCTCTATTACCTTCTCGGGATATGGGCTGTAGCCAAAAAGATTGCGCCCACGCGAAAGGGCTGTTAGAAGTGAGTTATTGCCAATTTCCTGTTTTATTCGCTCTAACCTGGTCCAGGGATTTTCGCCTAAAAAGCGCATTATAGAATCGGGAACTGCGCCGCCCCAAACCTCCATGGCATAAAAACCTGCATCTTTGAATAGTGGGAGTACTTTATCAACCTCAGCTTGCTGCATTCGGGTTGCAAAGAGGGACTGTTGCCCATCTCTAAGAGTTAAATCGCGAATCTTTAAATGTCTACTCATGGCTATTTAGAATCAGAATGTTCGTGTAAGTTGTAAACTTACAAATACATATACCAAAACATTCTAAACGAGTCATGTAATTTTCAGGTTATACAGCATGTTTATAAAATAAAAAGCGGGAACCATCTGGCTCCCGCTTTTTATTTAAACAGTCTTGTTTACTCGAATTTGAAAATATTGTCACGAGAAACCTTCTCAACAGGACCAAACTTTTTGCTTAGCTCGTTAAAGTTAAAAACCTTTTCGTTACCTAAAATAACATACGTTTTAGGTTGGTTCTTAATATACTTCTCATTAAAGGCAATTACATCGTCAATGGTCATACCCGGAATAGTTTCCCAGTACATTTTACGGATATCACCTGTATACCCCATCCTATCGGCTCTCAGATAATTGAAAATAACGCTTAGTTTTGTTATCCGCTCATTACGAATACTATTCAAAATCGATTCTTTGGCCAACCCGAATGCCTTATCGGAAACAGGCATATTGTTGTATAAATCGTCAAAAGCGGTAAACGCATCAATAGCCTTATCGTTCTGGGTGCCAATAAAACCAATATTCATAAATGGCTCATCGGGTTTGCTAGGTGTACGGTAGAAAGAATAAGCTGTGTACGCTAAACCTCTCTTTTCCCTTAGCTCCTGGAAAACAATTGCACTCATCCCTGAACCAAAATAGTTATTAAACAACATGGCTTGAGGAAGCAAGTCGTAATCGTAATCAATACCACGGCTTATGAGCTGCAAATTCGACTGGTTAGCATCGTAATGCGAGAATACTACCCTGTTTTTTAGAGTTTCTAACTTCTCGAAATTGAATGCAACTGGTACTTCAGCAAATTCTGTGGGTACGCTATGAATTTTCTCAACCATTATTTTAAGTTCCTGAGCGGATGATGGCCCATAATAAAGTATTTTGTGTGGGAAAGTGGATAAACTCTTAATTTTGCTGATTAACGTTTCCGACTTAACACCTTCTAACTCCTTGTTAGTGGGCTTGCTATTGAATGGCGATTTAGGACCATACGTTGCATAATCAACCAATCCAGAAAATACCGCACGCTGATTCTGCATTGAGTTACTACGCGAGCGAAACTCGTTTTGAATGTAACTAGCAAGTGCATCGTCGTTGGGCTGACAATCGGTCATTAGCGATTCGAGCAACCTAACAGCGGCCTCTTGGTTATCGCTTAAACCACTAACGTATACATAGGTTTCATCGCTTGATGAGAATACGTTAAACGAACAAGCTAGCTTATAAAACTCTTGCTTAATTTGCTCTGCAGTAAACTCAGAGGTTCCAAGGTACTTAAGGTATCCCGAAGCAAGGTTTAGCCAGTTGTCGTTATCGGTTCCAAATGGATAGTAGTAGTAAAGCGAAAAGGTTTTATTCTCAACATTCTCTTTATGAAGAATCTCAAGGTTGCTCGTGGTTGTTACTTTGTTTAAGTCTTTCTCGAAATCAAGAAATGCAGGTTCAATTTCAACAACCTCACGCTCTTTAAATGATTTTAGATACTCCGATTCTACATCACGATTGATGTGAATTGGGGTAATTGACGGTTTTTCGACAAGTTCAACCTCGGGGGTTCCTTGGCGCTTGTAAACCACAGCATAGTTGTTATTAAGATGCTTGTTAGCAAAGTCAATAATTTCATCCTTAGTAATTTTTCCAAGCTCATCAATATTTGAAACCACATCCTTCCAATCGATTCCGTTAGTAAAACTGCTCGACATCATCCAAGCTCTGCCCGAATTGCTTTCGAGATTACGCATCTCGCTCAATTTTAGATTGTTGATTGTAGACTCAATCATCCAATCAGGGAACTCGCCCTTTTTCAAAAGGTCAACCTGCTCCAACAGGATATCCTTAACCTCCTCAAGAGTTTGTCCACCCTTATTCATTCCGTATAGGTTAAGCATGGAGTAGTCGGATAACTTCGACACGTAAGCACCAGAGCCAAGCGTTTTTTGCTGGAGGTTAACGTTAAGGTCAATAAGACCAGTTGATCTGTTGGAAAGCATCATGCCAACCATATCAGCCATCATAGCCTCGTGACTAGCTGCGCCAGCAAAACGAAAACCTATATTTACACGCTCGGCTTCAAGTCCAATAACCTCAGCAACAAGTGGTTCTTCAATGGGTTTCTCAGGCTCAAAAGTAAATTCCGGAACCTCTTTTCTCTCAAGTTTTCCAAAATGCTCATCAATTATCTTAATTGCCTCATCAGGATTAAAATCACCAGAGAGTACAACTGCCATATTATTAGGAACATAATAAGTATCGTAAAAATTCTTTATATTGATTATGGATGGATTCTTAAGATGTTCGGCATCACCTAAAGTAGTTTGCTGACCGTAAGGGTGATTAGCATAAAGCAGACTATAAAGTGCTTCACCTGCTTTTCTACTATCCTGTGTTAGCGACATATTCTTTTCCTCATAAACAGTTTCTAGTTCGGTATGGAAAAGCCTTATGGTAGCATCAGCAAAACGATGGGCCTGAATTATAGCCCAATTCTCAAGCTGGTTGCTTGGTACATTCTCCATATACACCGTAAAATCGTTTGATGTACCAGCGTTGGTTCCCTTGGAACCAATTGCGCTCATTAGTTTATCGTACTCATTAGGAATAGCAACCTTAGAAGCTTCGTAGGAAACGCTATCGATTACTTTATAAATTTCGGTACGTTTTGCAGGTTCGGTCTCGTTGCGATACTCCTCAAAAAGTTCTTCAATTCTATCGAGCATTGGTTTCTCCTTTTCCCAGTCGAGAGTACCAAAGCTAGATGTACCTTTAAACATAAGATGTTCAAAGTAGTGAGCAAGACCAGTAGTTTCGGAAGGGTCGTACTTACTCCCCACCTTTACAGATACGTAGGCTTGAATACGAGGTTCGTCCTTATATACACTCATGTAAACTTTGAGCCCGTTATCGAGAGTGTAAATTCTCGTGTTCATAGGGTCATTGGGAACGGTTTGGTAGCTATACTTATCGCATGACGACATAAAGCCAGCAAGCAATGGAAGCATAAGAAACATTAAAATCAGTCTTTTCATTTCAGATTGGTTTAGGTTAAGTTTTCGTGTAAAAATCAATAAAACAGGAATTCTAAATAAATTTCTAAGAAAAAATCGTAATCATTAGTAGAATCTAACTTGTAGGATAAGAAACTATGGCTTAGGTTTAAACTACCTTTAGCCTTTTAATATTGCCCTTACTACAAAAAAACATTAAAATCCATACTTACAAAACAAAACTAGTAATAAACCACTAGCGAAACAAGAAGTTTCTAGTATGCTTTTTTATAAAAATCTCAGCACGTTTACAAAACCAGTTACCAGCTGAATTATAGGACTTTAAACTATTGTATAATTAAGGAGAGGTTTGATTAACCTAAGTTACTAGAATGATAAGGCACAACTTGTTTAACCATTTTTCTCATACCTCTCTGCTGCAAAAAAGGGCGAATGAGGTTGTTATAACAGCCAGAGCATAAAAACGGAACTAATATTATGAAAGGTAAATCTCTTTAGTATGATCATTCTGTTTCTCGGAATTGAGCACACCATAGAGCCTTGTTTTATAAAAAAGGGCGCCCCGAAAGGCACCCTTTTTATGTTCAATATTTTTCGTTTCTTAAATATGCTCCTCTGGCACATCACCTGCAAGTTGCCCGTAAATATTTGCAATTAAACCCAGAACTATGGGCATAGCAAAAATTAACACAATGAAACCTAATGGGCTCCACAACCAAGTTAGCAATGAATACACTATCAAAACACTTACTCCTATTACTAACTGAGCTAAGAAAATAGCCCACTTATTACCATAGGTAAGGTTATTGCTAAGCTTAAGAGCCTCAGATGCACCTTTTCCTTTATCAACAACCAAAAGTGTTGATAAACTATAAGCAATTGAAAGCACTATACCAGGTACGATTAGAAACAGCATTGCAGGAAAAATAATGAGCGTTCTTAACCCCGAAACCAAGAAAAACTCTCCCATAAACTTGTAGTATTTTTTATCAAAGATTTCAAGGGGTGAGATAATCTTACCTTTACTTATTGCAGCCGGAAGGGTAACAATAGCTATAGTTGTCCCAACGTTTACATAAGGAATCCAAATGGTTAAAATCCAAAGAACCAAACATCCCAGCAGCGAGGGAAAATTTTTCAAACCGAGTGAAACTGCATTTAAAAGAAGTTGTCCGAAGTCTAATTTTTTTTCCATGGTTTTAGGTATTTAGGTTAAAAATAATGCGTGAAAACTTTAAAAATATTAAATTAATGCGTTAATTACAAAATTCTTCTAGAATATTTTCACTTTACTTTCCCCATTTTCAGTAGCATAACCCCTAAACATCCCTAAGGAATTAAAGGAAAGATGTACATTTCCCCATTTATCAACGGCAATTATGCCACCCTCTCCGCCTACATCCACAAGTTTTTTTTGAACCACTTCATCCGAAGCCTTAGCTAAAGAAAGTCCTTTATACTCCATTAAGGCCGAAATATCGTGAGCAACTGTGTAGCGGATAAAAAACTCGCCGTGCCCAGTTGCCGAAACGGCGCACGTACTATTGTTTGCATAGGTTCCCGCCCCAATTATGGGCACGTCGCCTACCCTACCGTAACGCTTATTGGTCATGCCACCTGTTGATGTTGCAGCAGCCAAGTTACCCTCAATATCTAGGGCAACACAGCCAACAGTACCCATCTTCTTATCACGTTCGAGTGAACGCTGCAAATCCCGATAGCTTGTATCTGTGAAAAAATATGAGCTGTCAACAATCTCAACCCCATTCTGCAAAGCAAAAAGGGATGCCCCCTTCCCTACCATCAATACATGTGGAGAATTCTCCATTACTTTTCGGGCTGCTAAAATCGGATTCTTAATATCGCCAACTCCAGCAACAGCACCTGCTGTTAAATCTTTGCCAAACATGATAGCTGCATCGAGTTCGTTCTTACCATCGTTTGTAAATACGGCACCACGACCGGCATTAAAAAGGGGGCAATCCTCCAGGTATCGAACAACTTGCTCAACTGCATCTAAGCTTGAACCGCCATCTTTTAAAATGGTAACCCCTATGTTTAAAGCAGCATTGAGTTCTACCTTATACCCATCAATTTCATCTTGGGTGTAATTGTCAGGTGTCATTGCACCTGCTCCTCCATGTATGGCAATTGCCCAATCATTAATCTTTTGGTTATCGGTTCTTTGACAAGAGGAAGCAAACACAAAAACCAAGAGGAGTGGTAATAAAAAAGTTTTTG
Organism: uncultured Bacteroidales bacterium; assembly: GCA_937915475.1. Lineage (GTDB taxonomy): Bacteria > Bacteroidota > Bacteroidia > Bacteroidales > Tenuifilaceae > Perlabentimonas. The sequence continues at coordinate 20,972 of CALGIR010000189.1, read as the reverse complement.
ATTTCATTTTGTGTGTTTTTTAGGGTTATACTATCAATAAAGAAACGAATAATTATCTCACTCTGCTAATATACAATAAATGAATATATGGAGTTAGCTTGCCTTGTTATGATCGGTGAGTTTTGTGTGGAACACTGATGACGCTGATTTGCGCTGTTTATTTTTGTCCGCAGATTACACAGATTAGCACAGATTGTTTTGGCGTTTTGCAGACCCATCGCTACCCCTAACCCCTAAAGGGGGAACTCCCCGCACAGTACGTTTTGGGTTGTGCGATGACTATTCGTATGCGCAAATTCGTAACTAGCAACCCGTAACCTGCAGCTCACTGATTAAATATTACTGTTTACTACTTACCGCTTTTTATCCACAGATTTCACAAATTAGCACAGATTATGGTTGTTTTTATCGATGAATAATCGGTGCCTTCGAGAGCCTCAGTCACCGTCCTGTCCATAATTCACCCTTTCAATCTCAACCTCAATCACATCATCACATCAGCCAGCATTCTCATCTATCTCCATTAATTCTAACCAACGCTCCCCTTTGCTATCGAGAACTACAAGGATTTGGGCAATTCTTTGCGATTTTTGCATTAGCACATCGTGATGAAGGTCTCCACTATTTATTTTCGATTCAACCTCGGCTTTTTCGTTCTCAAGGCTTTCAATTTCAACCGAAAGACCTTCCATTTCGCGTCGTTCAGCAAAAGTAAGTTTTCTTGGTTTTTGACTATCCAGTTTCGGGCTTACCTTCTGTTTTACAGGTTTTTCTCTTTGGATATTCACCTGTTGCTCTTTTTTCCATTCGTAGTAATCGGTATAGGCTCCAGGAAATCCACTTATCTCACCATCCCCCTCAAAAATCAAAAGACCATCAACTACCTTGTCCAAAAAATGCCTATCGTGCGATACAACAAGAACAACACCAGGGAAATTTTCAAGATATGACTCCAACACGTTGAGCGTTTCAATATCCAAATCGTTGGTTGGCTCATCGAGTATTAGAAAATTGGGGCTTCGCATTAGTATAGTTAGCAGATAGAGTCTGCGTTTCTCGCCCCCGCTCAGCTTACTAACAAAAGCATTTTGCACATCGGGTTCAAACAGGAACATTGTAAGGAATTGCGATACCGATAAGGTTTTCCCGTCGCCAAGCGTCACCACCTCGGCAATCTCACGGGCAACATCAATAACCTTTTGGGTATCGTCAATTTTCATCCCCTCCTGTCGATAGTAGCCAAACACAACCGTTTCGCCCACTTCAATTGTTCCTTTGTCGGGTGGAATTGACTGGGTTATGATATTAATAAAGGTAGATTTTCCGGTACCGTTATCACCCACAATTCCTAGACGCTCGTAGCGGTTAAAGGTGTACGAAAAATCTTTTAAAATTGTAATATCCCCAAAGGACTTATCGAGACCCTTTGCCTCAAGAATCTTATTTCCTAACCGTGTGGCACCAACCTTTATTCGAACATCATTGTTGCTAAATCGTTGGGTAGCCTTTGCCCTTATCTCATAGAATGCATCTATCCGATATTTTGCTTTTGTGGTTCTAGCTGGTGGGGAACGCCTCATCCAATCGAGTTCCTTTTTGAATAGGTTTGATGCTTTATCAATTTGAGTCGTTCGCGTTTCAATCCGCTCCTGACGCTTTTCGATAAAGTAAGAATAGTTCCCCTTGTACCAGTATAATTCTTTATGGTCAATCTCAACTATATCGGTACAAACCCTATCTAAAAAGAACCTATCATGGGTTACCATTAACAGCGTAATTCGGCTATTCTTTAGGTAATCCTCAAGCCATTCAACCATATCCAAATCAAGATGGTTAGTAGGCTCGTCAAGAATCAAAAAATCGGGTTCGCTTACCAAAGCAGCAGCAAGAGCAACTCTTTTCTGCTGCCCGCCCGAAAGGGTTGAAACATGCTGATTTAGGTCGGTAATCTTTAGGTCGGTAAGAATTTGACGAGCCTTAACCTCCAAATCCCATGCATGATGCTTCTCCATTAAATCAAGCGCAGCTTGCATGTCACCTTTAGCCCCTAACGATAAAGCCTTTTGATAGCTAAATATAGCTTTGGCTTTATCACCTGCCGATGCAAAAACATTTTGAACTATTGACCTTTTGGGATTGAGCTTTGGATTTTGTTCGAGGTATCCCACCTGTAAATCGTTTTGCCAAACAATACTACCAGAATCCTTCGACTCTGACCCTGTAATTATGTTCAACAGCGTGGTTTTTCCAGCACCATTGCGCGCTATCAGACCTACACGCTGGTCCTTTCCAACGGTAAACCGAAGGTCTTGGAATAAGACTAAATCGCCAAACGATTTGCTAATATCTTCTACTTGTAAATAGGGAATCATAATAAAATAAGAACTTTTTGTGCAACAATATACGCTGAATTACTTGTGCTTTCAATTGAATGCTTAGAATTATCTTGATGTGATGAAGGTTAAGTTCAGGTTGAGGTTGAGGTTGAGAGATTAAAATATAGATGTGCATAACAAAAACATCATTCTAAGCTATTTACCTCCACGATTTCATGTAGATAAGTAGCATTAACCCGAAAATCTCCAACCGACCAAGCAGCATGTTAAGCGATAACAAAAATTTACCTAAATCTGGAATAATGTCATAATTTGATGCAGAACCTACCTCACCAAAGCCAGGCCCAACCGTACTAATAGTTGCTGCTGAGGCAGAGAAAGCCGTAGTAACATCAACGCTCATTGCGGTTAATGCCAATCCGGTGGTAAAAAGTATAAGGATGTAAAGCACAATAAACAGCAACACCGACTCAACTGTTTCATCATCGATAGGCTGCCCGTCTAGTCTAACAGGTATTACCGCCTGTGGATGCTGAAGTTTTAGCACCTGCCGTTTAAGCGCCTTAAAAAAAATTACTACCCTGTCGACCTTAATACCCCCTGCCGTTGAACCCGCACAGGCACACTGAAACATGAAGTAGATTAATAGCATAACAGAAAATGGTGGCCATAGTGTGGTGTCGGCTGTTCCGTAACCTGTTGTTGTACCTATGGAAACCACCTGAAAGGCCGCGAAACGCAATGCTTCCGAAAATGAATCGTAATTATGACCCCAGGTGTTTAACGTTACCACAATTATTCCAATAACCATTGAAAAGAAGTAGAACTGAACAATTGACGATTTATACCACTTCTTTCTTTTAAAGGTGAAAATTACGTATAACACACCAAAGTGCATCCCCGATAGGAACATGAACACAGTAATAATCACCTCAATTGCAACGCTATTATAATATCCAACACTTGCGTTTTTTGTGGAGAAACCCCCTGTGGCTACGGTGCCAAAAGCATGAGTTACAGCATCAAAAAGGCTCATGCCAGATACATACAACAGAATTGTTTCTGCTACTGTTAATCCGAGGTAAACAAGGATAACAACCTGTAGGGTTTTATTACTTTTATAATGAAAATTACTCTTTGCAAGCGGCGACATCTCAAGCCTCGACAACGACATGCGCACCTTGCCTATTGCAGGTACTATAACAAGCGCAAAAAGAATTATACCAATGCCGCCCAGCCAATGGGTTGAGGAGCGCCAGAAAAGAAGACCTGAAGGCAATGCCTCAACATCTTTTAAAATAGTTGAACCGGTTGTTGTAAAACCTGCAACACTCTCAAACCAAGCATTAATCATACTAAACTCGCCACCCCAAAGTGCATAGGGTAGCATCCCAAAGAAACAAACGAGAATCCAACTAGCCACTACTATTACATAGCCCTCTTTGTGCGATATTTGGCCAGATGAAGGAACAAAAACCATTGGGAATACTCCCATTAAGCCTGTTAGCACGCAGCTCAAAAGCAGAGGTATTTGGGCGCTATCGGCATGGTAAACCGATACTAAAAACGAAGCGAACATTAGCCCTGAGCAAAGCAAAAGGACCAGACCAATGTAACGAATTATAATATGAGGGCGCATATAGATATGGGTGCTATTCGTTTTTCTTTGGTGACCTGCGTAAGGGAGAAATCAAGTTTACTATTGACTCTTTTAGGCTAAAAAGTTCATCTTTAGTTTCAATAACCACGTCAAATGGTTTACGGTACTTCACAAAATCGTTTATCCCTTTGGTTAGCCTAATAATTGGCGAAACAAAATAGTGATGAACCAGATATGTAAACACAAAAGTAAAAATCAAACTGGTGATGATAACGATTAAACCAGGTATTGCAGCTCTTTGGGCGCTAGTTTCAAGATATCCTGCTGATTTAAAAAGTGCATCCTGATTGATTATCATCAAATTTTTAACATGTTTACTTGTAAGTAAGAGGTCTGAGTTTATTTCCTCAAGGTATTCACCAAGTGTAAAGCTAGACGACAAGAATATTGGTTCTACCTGATGCTTCAACTTATCATAGTAAAACCTAACAGAGTCTATTAGCATTTGTTCTTCTTCTAGCTGTAAGTTATTGGTGGCACTATCTAAATTGCTCTCGAACAAATGATGTGCTTTAAAATACTGGCTTTTTGCAATATCCGTATTGCCGTTAACAAAAAATAGCAAAGCACTTTCCTGGTTATCAAGGGCATCGAGCATATTTCTAGAATATTCAATGCTTTTATAATTATCATAAATTAGCCCTTTTACTGATTTCCCTAGTTTGGTTATTTCATAAATAGAGATTGCCCCTGATATAAAAAGCATTGAGGCCAATATGATAAACCCCATCATAATTTTTGTACGTATTCCCATAGCGCAAATTATTTATTACACAAAAGTAAAAAGAAAGGGCAACTCCTTTTCATTTTACTCCTTTTTTTAGCAATTTACGCAAACAACCGCAAGTTTCGTAAATTGCATGTGTCAAAAGGTTGAATTAGATAAAAGCCAAAGATTTATTACAATATGCTGACAGATTCTGAGCTAATTGAAGATATCCTCGATAACAATAGCCAAAAGGCGTTTGAAGAGTTGGTAAATCGCTATCAACCCTTGGTTACAAGAACCTGCCTTGGGTTTGTTAACAGATATGCCGATGCAGAGGATATTACTCAGGAGGTATTTATTGAGGTATACCAATCGCTTAAAAACTTTCGGAAGGAATCAAAACTATCAACTTGGCTTTACAGAATAGCAGTTAATAAATCGCTAAACTTTATTCGTAAACAGAAACGCCATAATAATCTACGGAGTATAGAGAATTTTTTCACTGTTGGTAATAGTAGTAAAAGCGAAAGTATTGAAATTGCCAGTCCAAAGAGTGCTGATGCCGACTGGAATATTGAGCAAGAAGAGGATAAACAGATGCTAAAAAGGGCTATAAACTCACTAGCGGAAAATCAGCGAATAGCATTTGTACTGAGCAAATACCACGATTTATCGTACAAAGAGATTGCAGAGGTTATGAGTACCACACTCTCATCGGTTGAGTCGTTACTGTTTAGGGCAAGGCAAAATTTACAGAGCAAGTTGTTAAAAGAGATAAATAAATAAGATTAACCGCAAGTTTTTGGGTTTAACATTGTCTAAACCAATAAAGAGCAGAAGAGATGAAATGCAAAGAGATAAATAACAGTTTTATATACGCAATCGAAAAGAGTTTGAGCAGCAATGAGCAAAGCGCTTTCGAGAAGCACCTAATCAGCTGCAAATCATGCTCAAAGTCTTACCAGCGTTTTAGAAATGTTTATCAAAGTATAAACACAGAAGTAGAAGAGTTTACTCCAAACCCATTCCTTGCCCAAAAAGTATGGGAGAAGGCCACGGCAAATACCAATTCAATTAGAACTCTCATAGTTCCACTTCAACGCTCAGCAATAGTTAGCATTGCGGCAGCAGGCGTAGCCCTGGGCATAGTTATGGGCACACTGCTAAGCACATCATCTCAATCAACAATTAATACAAACAGTGAATACTATCTCCAACTAGCCGAAGATTATTTTCCTAGCAATCTTTATTCGCCATACGAAGAACTAGAGAATAACGATTAACAACAAAAACTATGAACTACTTTACAAAATACAGGATTCTTATTGGAGCAGTAATACTACTTGCAGCAATTAACATTGCAATGCTTGCTACCCTGGGGTTTCACCATATTGCACCTAAAGAACCCCAAACTCCACTTCCTGAACCTAAGCAACAGGTCAACCAAATTGCACGGGAACTCAATTTTACCGCCGAGCAAAATGAACTGTTTCACAGTTTAAGGCAGACCTACTTCTTGGAAACAAAAGAAAATCGTACTGCACTAGGACGGAACTATGAGCTAATTATGGAAGAGCTAAGTGCAACAAACCCTGATAAAGTTATATTGAACAACCTTGCAGAGCAAATTGGCAAATTACACGTTGAGCAGCAGCAGGCCACAATTGACCATTTTTTAAAACTTCAGTCAATTTGCAGCAAAGAACAGTACGAAAGCCTACTGCAACATTTTAAGCATATGATGGGTCCAAAACAGAGGCATAGAAGAGAGAATATGCAAAGGAATCGCAGGTTCAATAGAGCGAACAGGCCAGGTTCAGAAAATAACAACCAAATAGATTAGTACTATTCAAGATAGTTTCAAATTTGTTAAACAACTAAACTACAATAACCATGAAAAGAATAAAAACAATTACAGCAGTTGCCATTGTGGCAACATTAATTACCGCAGGCAGTGCGTTTGCACAACGCGGCCAAGGACGCGGCGTAATGAACAACCCCAATGGAAGAGGAATGATGTATGATGGTGAAAGGCCTTATGCCTACGGACAATGCATTCTTAATCTTACCCCAGAACAGGATGAGAAAATCATCGAACTGCGCACAAAACACCTTAAAGAGGTTACTCCATTGCGCAACGAACTTGATGAGAAACGTGCGCGCATACGTACACTTCAATCTGCTGATAGCCCTAACCTTAATGAGATAAATAAAACCATTGACGAGATGGCTGTTATAAGAACAAAGATTCAGAAAAAGAGCGCAGCACATAGAGTTGAAGTTTCATCTTTACTTACCGATGACCAAAGGGTTATTTACAACTCACGCCGACAAGGCAGAATGGGAAGGAATAATGCAGGAATGGGAAGAGGTGCAGGACGAGGATACGGACGAAGTGCAGGAATGGGACGTGGAGCAGGAAGAGGATTGGGTGATGGTTCGTGCTGGAACTATTAAACAAAAATTATTAAATTGATTATCCCTCCTTTGCCATTAAGCATTGGAGGGATTTCTTTTTAAGGTTTTAGAAACCAAACAGCCCAATATTGCATTTTTTTGGTTAAAATTGCATGAAATTAACTTTCAGTTTAAATCAATTAAACCAATTCATTTACATTCTGTTATATTTTACAGCAATAACTAACAAGTAATATTTTACAACTAAATTATGGTACATTTTGGCGATATTCCTCAGGAGTTCTGCAATAAAGAAAAATCAAGGATTGTAATACTCCCCATTCCTTACGATGGAACCAGCACCTGGGTAAAGGGTTCGGACAAAGGCCCCGAAGCACTACTGGAAGCCTCGGCAAATATGGAACTTTACGACATTGAAACCGACACGGAGGTCTACCTGCAGGGAATTTACACAGCCCTGGCTATAAAAGAGGACAAGAGCCCCGAAGCCATGGTTGCAGCTTCGGAAAAGGAGGCAACAAAATACCTTGAGCAAGGCAAATTTCTTGTTACCATTGGCGGCGAACACTCTGTGAGCATTGGCCCAATTAGTGCTTACGCAAAAAAATATGCTAACCTAAGCGTATTGCAAATTGATGCACACGCCGATTTGCGCGATAGCTATGAGGGCTCCAAAAACAATCATGCCTGCGTTATGGCCCGTGCACAGGATTTGTGTCCTATTGTTCAAGTCGGTATTCGTAGCATGGATGTTGACGAAAAGAAACGACTCGATTTAAATAGAGTGTTTTGGGCACACACCATTGTGGGTAACGACGAATGGATGGATAAAGCCATCGACCTGCTTACCAACGATGTATACCTAACCATCGACCTCGATGGATTCGACCCATCAATCCTCCCATCAACTGGAACCCCTGAGCCAGGAGGGATGCAATGGTATCCAACTCTTCAGTTTTTGCGTAAATTAATTGAGCGCAAGAATCTTGTTGGATTCGATATTGTAGAACTTTGCCCGAATCCTGATGAAAAATCATCGGACTTTTTAGCCACTAAGTTGCTTTACAAGATACTTTCGTATAAATTTGCAAAATAGTGGTAAAACGCTAAATAAATCTAATTATCAACATAATAAGCTGTAAAAAAAATGAAGAAAAAAGACCTACTAAAGGATGTGATTAAGCACATCGACATAAAATCATTCGACTCTACTCCTATTATTAATGCCATGCGCGACATGTCTTTCACCTCGCGTGACACTGCTGCTGCAACCGACATACTTGAGATGATGGTATCTGATAAGGAATGCAGTAACTGGCTTATCCTTGCCGGTAGTACAAGTGCAGGAGGTTGCATGCAGGCCTATGTTGATATGGTTAAAAACAATATGGTTGACGTTGTTGTGGCAACTGGAGCATCAATAGTAGATATGGACTTTTTCGAGGCTCTTGGATTTAAACACTACAAGGGCACTCAGTTTATCGATGATAATCACCTAAGGGATAATTACATCGATAGAATATACGATACTTTTATTGATGAACAGGAACTACAAGTTTGCGATACCGCCATCAAAGAAATTGCCGATGGCATGAAACCAGGGGTATACAGTTCGCGCGAGTTTATTAAAGAGATGGGTAAGTATCTAACCAAGCATTCCGTTAAAAAGGATAGTCTGGTTCAGGTTTGCTACGAGCATAATGTACCCATTTTTGTTCCTGCCTTTAGCGATTGTAGCGCAGGTTTTGGTCTTGTAAAACATCAGATTGACAACCCAGATGCACATGTATCCATAGATTCAGTTAAAGACTTTAAGGAGTTAACCGATATTAAAGTTGCAGCACAAGTAACCGGTCTGTTTATGATTGGTGGTGGTGTGCCAAAGAACTTTGCACAGGACACCGTTGTTTGTGCCGAAATACTTGGCCACGATGTACCCATGCATAAATATGCAGTGCAAATTACTGTTGCCGACCCTCGTGATGGCGCATGCTCTAGCTCAACACTAAAAGAGGCCGCATCGTGGGGTAAGGTTGATACTACTTACGAGCAAATGGTTTATGCCGAGGCCACCAGCGTTGTTCCACTTATCTTAAGCTACATATTTCATAAAGGATCATGGAAAAACCGAAAAAAACACGAATGGACCAAGCTTTTCCATAAATAATTGAACCATTTTATATTGATACAAAAAGGGTGGAACAAAATGTTTCACCCTTTTTGTATTATGAACACACATAAGTTTTGTGATATAAAAGATGTTAGCAAATTAAGTATACTCCCCTAAAATATCACTCCCAAACTCCGAAGAAAAAAGATACATTGGGTATAACTACCTGCCAGATGCCACAAAGTTAGGGATGATATTATTATGAGAAACAAAGATATTATTATGAGAAACAAACAAAACTAAAAAGTAAAAGCACCCCAATTACCTGTTATTTGCAAATCCTGAAAAAGGTTTGAAGGGTAACAAAAAAGATTATTTTCATTATTCTTCAAGGAGTCTTGAGTATTATTATCCTGAAAAATAGTGATTTACCAATTATTTTTGCTATCTTTGATTTTCCTGTAAATTCTCAGTATATTTTTATTAATGGCAAATGCATACAAGGCATTTTCTTAGCCCGCCCATTGTCATTGTTTTTTTTGAGTATTTCTCAACATCTACAATTGGTCATTTTTTAGTCAACTCGTGTTCGACTACCAGTTATTATTTCTAGTTAGAGAAAAGTCTTTTATTCAAAAAGTCACACGTGAGTTATTACACGAGTTTTTATATTTTATTCATCTAATAAAAAGGGAGGTTATAAAGATGTATCGAAAAAAACCAGTAGTTCACAAATCTCCAGATTTAGCGAAAATGCAAGCAGTTATAATCGATAATAGGACTGTAATTTACATAGAAGCTGGATCAGATGCAGAGGAAGCGAAAGAGAGATACTTATCAAGACCTGGTAGTTTTAAAAGACCCTAGGTCTAGTTGTACTCCACTTGTAAGAATGCATTTTAACTTAGCAAAGTTTTCTTTTGCCCATTACTAGAACTCATGGGCGTAACTTTATCAAAAATAAAAATGCTAAAGAACTGATAAACATTTATCCGCTCTTTAGCTTTTTTTATATGAACCTATTCTTTCTATCTAACTATTAACCTTTTAGTGGCCAATCTAGTTCCACTAGCCTCTATAGAATAGAGATAAACGCCTTTGGGAAAACTATTCGTTGAAATCTCAATCTTTCCCGAACTGTTTTCAATAGCCATCTCGTACACCTTCACTCCTAGCATATTATACAGAGAGAATGATGCGTTTGATACACCCTTGGGTAGTGAGTAGTCAACATAAACGAGTTCACCTGCTGTTGGGTTAGGATAAGCTCGTAGGCCAACATCTTTTTTGTTAAGGCCAATACCAGTTGGCAATATGGTAAAGTTAATGGTTACGCTAACATTATCATCAGGATTGTCTACATTAAAAACCTCATATACTATTTGTGCAACCCCTGTATTTACTTCTGGATAAAACTGAACATAGAAAACTTCATCTCCAGTAGTCTCACCAGCATTAATGGTATAAGGATCTGGCGACTCTACTGTGTGGGGAGGGAAGCAACTACCAAAGCAAAATGTATTATAACTACCCTCAATATCTGTCCTAACATTTTTCTTTGCCTTTACATCTATTGCAAATTCTGAGGTGTTTGTAATATTAAATATTACCTTAATATCGTTAACTGAAACTGATTCATCAACATTAATCTCAGTGTTGCTAACTTCCTCTCCATTGTGCGATAGGGTTAAACTCTGCGCATTAACTAATGATGCACCGCATAATGTCAGCACAATGGCTATTAGACTAGATTTTATTTTCATTATTTCAATATTTTTATTATGCAAAACTATGCTTTTTTTTAATAAAAACAATATATTTGCCCAAGTAATCTAAATCGTTTTAGTAAAAAACTATTATTATGAGAAAATTTGTACTACTATCAATTACAATTCTAATTAGCGTTGCTGTTTTTGCTCAAAGTAGAGTTGGAACTGTGTTACTATCCCAGGATTTTAGTTCGGGACTTGATGCTTGGACTGTTGATGCCCATGGAGGGAACTGGGGTATAGTTTCCACCGCTAAAGCTGGTGGTAATGCGCCGGAGGCAACAATGAGTTGGAGCCCACAGTTTAATGGTACCACTAGGCTAATTTCGCCAGTAATAGATGTTAGTGGCCACTCAAACCTTTTCGTTGATTTTAAACATGCGATTGATCATTACAACGGAACCTACGACGTTGGGTTGGCAACTCGAACTAATGAAGGCGCATGGCATACCGTATGGAGCAGAAAAGGAGCAGCAGTGCTAGAAACCATCAATGTGGCTATAGAAAATGAAGATTTAGGCTCAACTTCGTTTCAGTTTTGCCTGTTTTTTACGGGGAGTTCCTATAATATCAATGCCTGGTATATTGATGATATCGTGCTTTATGTTCCATTTGAGAATGATTTAGCTATAAGCTCAATTGACAACAAAGCATATTCTCTTTTTGGAGATCGCAATATCAAAGCTACAGTTAAAAACGTAGGAATGAATCCGATCACCTCATTCGATATTCATTATCAAGTTGAAAATGGAGAGGTAATTACTGAAAACGTAACCAGTATTTCACTTAATACTGGCAACAGCTACAGCCATACCTTTACTTCGGTTTGGGAGGCTACAGCGGGCGCTTACGATGTTAGCGTTGGCTTAACCAATATCAATGGCAATGGTGATGATGATGATATGAGTAATAACACAAAAATAAAGAGAATATCGTTAGCATCGCAAGCCGTTGTAAATTTGCCCTTATTCGAATCATTTACAAGTTCAACTTGCGGTCCCTGCAATAGCTTTAATGCAGGTGTGTTAACCCCATTTTTCAATGCACATGATGGCGAGTTTGCAGTTATTAAATACCAGATGAATTGGCCTGGTAATGGCGACCCATACTACACTGCCGAAGGAGGGGTTAGGCGTGCGTATTATGGTGTACAGGGAGTGCCTAACCTATTTATCGGAGGGGTAAGTACCCCAACTAGCTCTGCGGGGGTAAACAATGCTTTTAGCACACAATCAGCCAAAGGTGCATTTTTCGATTTAGACGTTAATGCAAGTATCGTTGAAAACAACAAAATAGTATTTGTATCCATAGAAGTTTTACCATATATTTCTGCAAATAACTTCAAATTGCATGCAGCAGTTGTTGAACGAGAAACCACCGGCAACGTAGGTAGCAACGGAGAAAAATCATTTAAGTACGTTATGATGAAGATGCTTCCCAATGCCAATGGTACTGTTTTTAGTTCGATTGATGGTGAAGCATTAAACTTTAACCTAGCTGCAGATTTATCAAGCACAAACATTGAAGAGTTTGATGACTTAATGGTTGTTGTGTTTATCCAAAATGATGAGAACAAAGAAATTTTTCAGTCTAAAATGGTTGATGTAACACCAAATATTGATGATTATACTGTAACCTTCAACGTTCTGAACAGTCTAAACAACACCCCTGTACAAGGAGCAACAATTACTATTGATGAGAACCAAACAACCACCAATGAAAAAGGAAAAGCATTTATGCTTCTTCCTAATGGTTCATATAACTTTGAGATAGCTAAAGATTACTTCGTGACTCAATCTGGAGATTTTAATGTAACCGATGCTAATACCAGTATCGATATAGCATTTGTTCCTATGGAGTATACCGTAACCTTTACTGTATTAGATGAAATAACTGAAGTACCAATAGAGGGAGCAACCATAAGTATAGATAAACAAACACTCAACACCTCAAATTTAGGGTTAGCCTCAATCATACTGCAAAGTGGTACCTACGAATATACAATATCGAAAGATACATACGAAAGTGTAGTAAATAGTTTGACGGTGAGTGGAAGCGATACTGAAATTACTGAACATCTCACCCTGGCAACTGGTGTGAACACTTCAGTTTTGTCAACCTTATCAATTTATCCAAATCCTACCCACGGAGAGGTGACCATTAAAATTCCAACGGAGGATAAAGTAAGCACAGTTGAGATATACAGCATCACCGGAGCATTAGTTTACAGCAAACAATACAATACCAGTCTAAACGAGATTAAGCTGAACATTAATCAGCCTCAGGGTGTTTACTTCGTTAAGGTAACCTTAAACAATGGTAATGCCTCTATTGGTAAACTAATTGTAAAATAACAATGGTTAGGTATTCAGTAAAACACATTTTTTTTACATTAATAATAATCCTTAACTGGTTTGCCCTTCTAGGGCAAACCAGCAATGGGGTTACCATTATTAAGCATAATATTGGTCCATATGCACAAGCAAATGCTTCGCAAAATGTTTGGATTGCTATCGAAAATTTTTCGAGTAGCGCTTTAACCCAACTCGATGTGTTTTACTACGTGGACGGAGGCAATATATACAGTCAATCCTTTACTAATATTAATTTGGGCAACTGGGAACCTCTTCTTTTAAACCTAAATACCCCTATTGGTTATGGTGAGGCGGAAAATACAACGGTTAACGTTTGGCTCGATAATATTAACGGGACGCCATTACAAGAAATTGATACCCTTTCAATCCCTGTAAAAGTTCTTTCAACAACATCCAATAGGATGGTTCTTTACGAGAGTTTTTCCAGTTCAAGTTGTATGACCTGTGTCGAAGCAAACCTACAAATTCGAGAGTTGGCCAATATATATAAAGATCAAATGTTTGTAATTGGCTACCAAACCGACTGCTTTTCGGGCAATCCCATGTGCCAGCTGGCAAGCGAATTCATCAATGGGCGCATGGATTTTTACAACATAATGTCAACACCTCAATCAGTTGTAAACCCTTGGTATAAGGGCAGTTCTACAAAATTCGAATCAAATTATATAGATGCCGAACTACAACGCCTCTCACCCATTGAAATTGAGGGCACGTTTGCTATTTCTTCATCTGCTATAGAGGTGAACTTTCTGTTAAACCCACATACCAATATCGACCTTAATATGGTTGAACTAAAGGTTGCCTTTACCCAGGATATTGTTTCGTATGATGAGCCACCCGGGGGTAATGGAGAAAAGACTTTTTATCACATTCTACGCCGGTTTAAAACTTTTAATGCCGACGATTTTAAAGATATTGCCAATGGTATACCTGTTCAAATATCGTTTGTCGAAGATTTCGCCGAAGTTATTCCTGAGGTTAATCTCAATGAAATTCGCATAGGTCTCTTTTTACAAAACACCGAAACATTTGAAGTTATTCAAGCCGCAGAACTCAATAAATTAGTTAGCGGAATTCAACCCAAAACTACCGAAGGGTTTAAACTCTACCCAAACCCTAGCAATGGGCAGGTAAATATTGAGTTTACCCCAACATCAGCAACAATTTATAGCATTGTAGTTATCAATAACCTTGGACAAAATGTTTTCTCGAAAACCATTAAAGCTATGGCATTTGAGCAAAACATAACTAATCTGTCCTTACAAAGTTTAAGTCCGGGCATATATTTCGTGTCACTTATCGGGTCAGATTTTGTATCAACTACAAAACTTATTTTGAAATAGTAATCCAAGCACATCTAAACCAAACAAAATGAAAATTTTATCCTCTTTAGGTATTCTTTTTTTCGCTCTTAGCTTAAGTGTTAGCGCACAACAAGCGAAAACGCTCCCAACAGCAAATATTAAAACCCTCGATGGCAAAACAGTTTCAACAGCAACCTTCGAGAACGACGGTAAACCAATAATACTCTCCTTTTGGGCATCGTGGTGCCGTCCTTGTATTAAAGAGTTATCGGCCATTGCCGATTTATATGACGACTGGCAAGATGAGACTGGCGTGAAGCTGATTGCCATATCAATTGATGATGCCCGTACAGTAAATAACGTACGCCCATTGGTTAACGCCCGTGGTTGGGAGTACGATTTTTATCTTGATAGTAACAGTGACCTTCGTCGTGCCATGGGGGTAACAAACGTTCCCCACACATTTATACTAAACGGTAATAAAGAGGTTGTATTTCAGTATACCAACTATACCGAGGGTTCGGAGCTAGAACTTATTAAAGAGATTAAATCACTTATTAAGTAGCCCATCTTTCTTTTAATCGAATACAAATGATTAACTATCGCAACATATTGGCTGGCTGGCCAAGCATAATTTTATTTATACTACTAACGCCATCGCTCTCTAAAGCCCAAAATTTTATTAATAAAGGAACTATACAAGGCAACTTTTATAGTGAGGCAAACTACTACCTAAACGACTCAACAATTGCTACTGAGGAGGTGCCCGAGTACGTTAGAGCAAATATTTACGCAAATATTTTCTATCGTTACAATGGATTTAATGCTGGCTTAAGGTACGAAGCATATATGCCACCGCTACTTGGTTACGACTCTAACTACGAGGGGCATGGCATTGCTAATTTGTTCTTAAACTATACCGATAGCCTTTACGAAATAACAGTTGGAAGTTTTTATGAGCAATTTGGAAACGGAATTATCCTACGTGCATACGAGGATAAAAACCTTGGCATCGATAACTCCTTCAACGGGTTTAAGATGGTAGTTCATCCCCTAAATGGGCTAACCATAAAAGGAGTTATTGGCAAGCAGCGCTACTTTTGGGATTATAGTCCAGGAATGACTCGAGGGTTTGATGGTGAATGGAATATTCTGCAAACGCTAGCTCCCCAATCGGCTACCACAATTATAGTTGGGGGTAGTGTTGTTAGCCGTTACCAAAAAGATAAAAACCCGCTTTACAATTTACCCGAAAATGTTGCGGCATTTTCTGGCAGGGCATCCCTTTATAGCGGTGGGTTTTTTCTCTCAAGTGAATATGCTTGGAAGGTAAACGACCCAAGCGCCACCAATAACATGATATATAAAGATGGTCAAGCTCTTTTTGTTACAGGTTCATACTCAACAAAAGGTTTGGGAATACTGCTTTCGGGTAAGTATATCGATAATATGGATTTCCGCTCTAGTCGTGATGCCACGTCGAATGATTTAACACTAAGCTACATACCCCCTACTACCCGCCAGCACACCTATAGTCTTCCAGGTATGTATCCATACGCAACCCAACTAACTGGAGAAGCAGGTGCAATGGCCGAGATAAACTATCTTATTCCTCGCAAATCGCTTATTGGAGGTAGGTATGGAACTAACGTAACCCTTAGCGCATCAATTGCACACTCCATTGATAAAGAAAAACTACACGACACACTTCAGATTGGCACACCGGGAACAAAGGGTTATACTGCAAAATTCGGTAAAATTGGCGACGAGAAGTATTTCCACGATTTATCACTTGAGGTAAACCGAAAAATATCACAAAAACTAAAAATTGTTGCTGGAGTGGCTCATCAATTCTACAATTTGGCGATTATTGAAGGGCATCCAGGTGAGGAATCCGTTAAAGCTTTTGTTGCATTCGCCGATTTTTCGTATAGAATTGGTAACAACCAAAACATTAGGATTGAAGCACAGCACCTAAATACAAAACAAGATAAAGGTAACTGGGCAATGCTACTGGCCGAATATACCGTAGCACCTAACTGGTCGTTTTCAGTAACCGACCAGTATAATTATGGGAACTCCGATAAGGAATATCGTATACATTATTACTCATTAAACCTTGGGTATAACCTAGGCCCCCACAGGCTTGCCCTTAACTTTGGCAAACAGCGCGAAGGCGTTATCTGTGTTGGAGGCATCTGTAGAAGAGTACCATCAGCATTCGCAGGTGGGATTACCTTTTCAACAACCTTTTAGCGCACCAAGTTGAGCTTAACAAAAATTTGATTACTAGATTATGAAACGTATTTCAGCTATCACACTAATATTCGCCATGCTTTTATCTGCATGTGATATTATTGATGAACCATATATGAACAAACCCATTAACGGTGGGCAAACAGGAGAAACAGTTCAGAAAGTATTGCTCGAAGAGTTTACTGGACATAAATGTCCTAATTGTCCCGAAGGGGCAGCTACAGCAGAACAGCTGAAGCAAGCTTATGGCAACAAATTTATTATAATAGCCTACCATGCCGGTTTTTTTGCACGGACTTACAATGATTTTCCTGAAGATTACAGGACTGTGGTGGGAAATGAGCTAAACTCAAACTTCAATGTTCAAAACTACCCTGCCGGCGTTATCAATAGAACTGAGTTTAACAGCAGCCTTGTAATGGGCAACACATCCTGGCCAAGTGCAACTGCCGAGATAATAGATAATGAGCCACGTTTACACCTTACAATCGAACATACCTTTACTTCCGGAAACCTTTCGGTTACTGTTAATGCTAAGGCCTTAAGCGATATAGAACCTTTAAAAACCTGTGTTTTTATTACTGAAGATGGATTAATTTCACCTCAACTTACCCCGAGTGGTACTGAAGAAAATTATGAGCATAACCACGTTTTTCGCATGTCGTTAAACGGCACATGGGGTACTCAAACCTTTGCAGAGGGAGCAACCGTTGGCCAAGAGGAAAGTATTACTGTTCAGGGAGCAATTGATGCTGATTGGAATCCAAACAATTTAAAAATTGTGTGCTTTGCCTACAACCCCGAAACTGGTGAAATTATTCAGGTTGAAAAAAAATCGCTATAGATGCTTGTCAATTTTTGCGATTGAAAATGGTGCAATAAGTATTTTACCCAAAGCAAGAACCAGTATCATAATGCACATCCAAAGCATTGTCCTGTTCCCTTGCTGATTGGTAATAGATTTTGATAAAATATCCCCTTCAAAATAATTTGATTCTGGAATGTTTTTATAGTGCCATTTCCCAATAATTGCCCCATGTTTTAACAGTATAACCCCTGGATTCGATCGTACTACTGTTTTTAGCAATATTTCATCGGCAAGCAGAAAAGGAAAGGCAACACCCGTTTTACTAGTAAAATCGTCAATTTCGTATGGTGGCGATGCAGTAATACACGCAAAGCCAATACCCAACTCCCTTGCCTTAAAGTATAGCTCATTAAGTTGGGCAAAGGATTCCTCATTGGTTTTATCTAATCTGTGCGATACGGCTAAAATGAAGTATCCCTCATAATTTAGTATGCTATCGGTTTGGCTCCAGCCATCAAAGTTGGTTAAGGAAAAATCGGTAATAGGCGGTGTATACCCCTTTTGAATTAAAACCGATTTGCTATCAACAAATTGCCATGTTGAATCCTGCCAAGGAAAATTATCTTGGGTAAACTCCTTCTCCACCCCATCCTTTTGGTAGTATAGAATTGTTTTGTATTCATCAAGTGGAGCACCCTTAGGGAAGGACATGGCTTCCTGAATATTAGTGCCTATACTATAGGGTCTAAAATCGATTAATGGCAAATTGTTGTACCCATGAAACGATGGGATGAAAGAGATAATGAGCAACCCTCCGGCTATAACATGAGAGTATACCTTTGGAAATGTGGGGTCTATCCTTTTTCGATGGATAAGCATAAATATTGATGCGGCAAACAAGGGTAAATTCTTAAAGAAGGTTTCCCAGTTGGTTAAAATTATGGCATCGCCAAAGCATCCGCAATCGGAAACGGGATCATATATTGCTAAAATAAATGTTAAGGGTGTAAACATCAGCATAAATAGAAATGCACCCCAAACGGCTACTAAATTTTTAACTCTAAATAAAAGAAGCAACCCAATAAAAAGCTCGGCAGCGCATAGGATAAATGAAAATTGCAAGGCAAAAGGTTCGAGGAAATCTAATCCGAATGCCATAAAATAATCGCCAAACTTATAAGCCGAACCTAGCGGGTCGATACCCTTTACGAATCCAGAGAAAATAAAAGTAAATGCTAAAAGATAGCGTGAAACCCAAGTTACAAATTGAACCATAGCAATAAATAGTATTATAATTGTAAATGCTCATTAAGCACAGATAATATTCTTTGAAATATCTCCTGAGGTTGAGCCATTTCTCGTTTATTGTTTGAACATGAAACAACCTTAAAGTTATCATCAACCCCTTCCTGACGCAAATATACCCTCCTGACGCGCTCCTGAAACGAGAGATCCTCTTCATGAATATCAGTAGTTCCCTTTAGGTAATCCCTATCGTTTCCCGAGCGATTGTTAGTTAACATTGAAACAGTAAACTCAAAAGGCACATCTAAAAAGATGCTTAAGTCAGGCTTGGGGATATTAAAATAGTCAAACTCTAATCCGTAAATCCAGTCGCGCAAGGTATCCTGCTCCTCAATAGTATTTAACTTTGCACACTGAAATGCAACATTTGAGTAAACGTATCTGTCGAGCAAAACCGTTTTTCCACTCTCAATCCAGCTGCGCAGCATACCCGAAGCATCCATTCTATCACCTGCGTATAGCAAGGCTACAATATAAGGGTCAACCTCTTTCAAACTCCCGAGTTCGCCCCGCAAAAAACGTGATACCAACTCTCCAAAGTAAGGGGAATCTGTTCTCGGGAAATGCAGTGCTTCGCAGATAATCCCTTTTTTGTTAAGATAATCCTCCACAAGTTTTAACTGTGTGGATTTTCCTGCTCCATCGAGGCCTTCAATAACAATAAAACTCATAATCCAGAATGGCTAATGGCTAAAGTTTTTCAAAAGACCAAATTTAGACATTTTTCAACTAAAAATTGTCATTACATTTGGTTAAGATTTCTTAATACTTTTGGCGGTTCATATGTGGGCATCCGAATGAAAGATGTTCTCAAAATGTTTTGTAATTTAGCATCGCTCTAAAAAACCTGGTAATAGACAATGGAAAATAGTAAATCATTCATTAAAAATAAACAAAGTCTTGTTTGCAACGGCAACATCCTTAGCCTAGAAAAACCTTTGGTTATGGGGATTATTAACATTACCCGTGATTCATTTTATGCAAAAAGCCAATTTATGCTGCAACAACGAATTGCAAAACGAGCAAAGGAAATTTTAGAACAAGGAGGTTCAATTATTGATATCGGAGCATGCTCAACCCGACCAGGTTCTCAGCTGATTTCCGAAAAGGAAGAAATTTTGCGCTTATCCAAAGGTTTAACCTCAATAAGAAAGCACTTGCCCGATTCCATTATTTCTGTTGATACATTTAGGGCCAGTGTAGCAAAACACGTGGTTAACAACTTCAATGTCAATATTATAAACGATATCTCGGCTGGCAATATGGACGAAAAAATGGTTGATACCATTGCCTCCCTTTCTGTTCCGTATATTGCAATGCATATGCAAGGTACTCCGCAGAATATGCAACAAAACCCGAGCTACTCAAATGTTGTAAAAGAAATTATCTCTTTTTTTGCTCAAAAAATTGAGCATCTTCATAAAGCTGGTGTTCGAGATGTTATAATTGACCCTGGCTTTGGCTTTGGTAAAACTATTGAGCACAACTACGCCCTACTACAAAATCTTGAGGCGTTCAAGCTGTTTGGTTTACCTATTCTTGTTGGTTTGTCGAGAAAATCAATGGTTTATAAAACATTAAACATTGAACCCGAAGAAGCTTTAAATGGCACTACAGCCATAAACACCATTGCACTCCTTAAGGGAGCTAATATTTTACGTGTACACGATGTGAGGGAAGCTATTGAGACAATAAGCCTTACTACCCTTACCAGTTGTCAACCCAAGGGTTTCAAATAAAATTATCTTATAATGGATACTTCGTTACTTACCCTATTTATCAGCATCCGCATACTAGATATAATCGATATCCTTTTGGTAGCACTACTGCTTTACCAAATATACATGCTTATTAGGGGAACTGTGGCCATTAACATATTTGTGAGATAATATTGTCTCTACTATATTCCTTCTATTGTATGT